>JBMYPE010000144.1:0-5403 GCA_049600015.1 Kangiellaceae bacterium | reverse complement strand
ATTTTTACCCAAAAGATAGTACACCCGGTTGCACTACAGAAGGGTTAGATTTTTCAGAACGTTACAAACAATTTAAAAAACTTAACACTGAAATTTTTGGTGTTTCAAGAGATTCCATTAAACGACATGAAAATTTTAAAAGTAAGCAATCATTCCCCTTCCAACTAATTTCCGATCCAGATGAAAAACTTTGCAATGCATTTGATGTCATCAAATTAAAAAAACTCTATGGTAAAGAATATATGGGGATTGAACGTAGCACTTTTCTTTTTGACACTACTGGAAAGCTAGTGAAAGAGTGGCGAAAGGTTAGAGTAAAAAGACATGCCGAAGAAGTATTAGAATCTGTTAAAGAGTTATCAAAATAGTTTCCCACGACATTATGTTTTATTCGTTAAGTTAATCTACGAAGGAAGGGTATGAATAAAAACACTAGAGAGAGAAAAAAATTATTTGTATTAGACACTAATGTATTAATGCATGACCCAACCTCTCTTTTTAGATTTGCAGAACATGATCTATATATCCCAATGGTGGTGTTAGAAGAGCTAGATAATGGAAAAAAAGGGCTTTCCGAAGTAGCCAGAAATGTAAGGCAGGTTAGCCGATATCTCGATCAGTTAATGCAATCTTTAACTAAAGAAGAAATACAAAATGGTATTCCCTTAGGAAATTCTCCCTATTTACCCAAAGAAGAAAGAACCTCGGGTCGGTTATTTTTTCCATTAGAAAACCAATCAAAGCCTGTCTTACCCGATGGCTTAGCCAGTAGCAAAGTTGATAATACTATTTTAAATATTGCTGTCGACTTACAGAAAAAAGGACTTCAACAGTCAGACAAAAACACATCCAAACATTTGGCTTTTGATAAACAAGTAGTTTTAGTGTCTAAAGACATCAATCTAAGAATAAAAGCGAAAATATTAGGTGTTCTATCCGAAGATTATTTTAATGACCAAGTCACAGATGATTTGGAAAATCTTTTTACTGGACATAATGTTTTACCAAAAGACTTTTGGAATGATCACGATAAAGACATGCAATCATGGCAGGAAGAAGGTCATACTTTTTATAATTTATCAGGTCCTTTAGTGAAATCCTGGGCGGTTAATCAATTTATTTACTTGGATGATGGTTCTGGTTTTAGCGCCATTGTTCGTTCCATTAAAGACAATCATGCCACCATTGAATTGGCGACAGATTATTCCGCTCATAATCATAAAGTGTGGGGCATCACAGCTCGTAATAGAGAGCAAAGTTTTGCACTTAACTTATTAATGGATCCTCAAATAGACTTTGTCACTTTGCAAGGCCCTCCCGGAACCGGTAAAACACTTTTAGCCTTGGCCGCGGCTCTAGAGCAAACTATAGAAGATAAAATTTATAATGAAATCATTGTCACAAGGGTGACTGTACCGGTAGGAGAAGATATTGGCCTTTTGCCTGGTACAGAGGAGGAAAAAATGAACCCGTGGATGGGAGCCTTTACTGATAATTTAGAAGTGCTCTCCCCCGCTCAGTCCAATGATGAATGGGGCCAACAAGCCACTCAAGATATTTTACAAAAATGGTTGAAAGTTCGATCATTGAATTTTATGCGTGGCAGAACTTTTATTAAAAAATTTGTTATTATTGACGAAGCTCAAAATTTAACACCCAAACAAATGAAAACACTGGTCACACGCGCCGGTCCAGGAACGAAAATGATTTGTTTAGGCAATGTTGGGCAGATTGACACACCTTACTTAACAGAATCTAGTTCAGGTATCACTTATGTTGTTGATCACTTTAAGCACTGGCAATATAGCGGACACATCAAGCTTCAAACTGGAGAAAGGTCAAGACTCGCAGACTACGCATCAAGGAACTTATAAATAAATTTGTGTTATTCAATTTAATTTGAATTTAAAAGTTCAAGACTAAATAAAATGAGAATTCCGTAAGAGCAATTCACGGGTTCTCTACTTATAAGATTGGGGGATTTAACAATGGGAAGAGAAATAACTGATAGAGAATATTCAGCGAAAGACTACGAACGTTTCAATCGAAGAATTCACGATCAAGCGGATATCCTAAAATCAATTATCGAAGAACCAAACTTTGGTAACGAACCTCTTAGCATTGGGGCCGAACTTGAACTTTATTTAATGAACAAAAAAACTCAAGTGAGCCCCGTCAATTTAGAACTTTTAGATTTATTAAAAGATGAGCAATTCCAGTCAGAATTAAATCGCTACAATTTAGAGTTAAACCTATCGCCCACACACGCGGAAGGAAAACCTTTTAGTGAAATTACAAGAGAAATGCTCTCTAAGTTTAACTACCTTTGGAAAGTGGCAGAAACTTTAGACACTAGACCATTAGCTATAGGTATTCTACCGACATTAAAACAAGAAGATCTTAGCGCAAATAATATGACCAATTTATCTCGCTATAAAGTATTAGCAAGAGAACTGTTAAAGCATCGAGGTGAAGCTTTTCACATCAAAATTGATGGCGAAGAAACCGTAGATTTTAAAACTTCTGAGGTTTGTGTTGAAGGCGCTAATACTTCTTTTCAGGTTCACTTAATGACCGATAAAGATAAATTCGCGAATACTTTTAATGCGGCTCAATTAACCTTACCCATGGCATTGGGTGTTTCTGCAAATTCCCCCATGCTTTTGGGAAAATGTTTATGGGATGAAACACGTGTGGTTTTATTTAAACAATCAACAGATAGTAGAATGCCAGACGCTAGTGGTTGGCGTCAGCCTGCAAGAGTCACATTTGGTCACGGGTGGGTTAGAAAATCCGGTTGGGAATTATTTTCCGAAACGGTCAATCTTTACCATCCAATATTCCCTGAACTTTACGAAGAAAAAATTGGATCTAAGGGATTACCAGAACTGGCAGAATTGAATTTACATATGGGAACCACTTGGCCTTGGAACAGAGCAGTGTATTCCAATCATGGAAACGGTCATTTAAGAATAGAGTTTAGATCGCTACCCGCTGGACCTACTGCACTTGATATGTCAGCCAATGCAGCATTTTCAATTGGTATGGCGGTTGGATTAGAAGAAAAGTTAGATGAATATATGTCTAGAATTCCGTTCCGTTTTGCTGAATATAATTTTTACCGTGCTGCAAAAGATGGTTTAAATGCCACCATTTTATGGCCACAAAACTATCAAAATAAGCCTGTGGAAGTCCCTATTAGAAATGTAATAGATGATATGCTACAGGTTGCTAGCGATGGTCTTAGCAAACTCAATGTTGATCGTGAGGAGCGCGATAAATTTTTAACCATCATTCAACGTCGCTTATCCAAAAACATTAACGGCGCTCGATGGATTAAAAACACATTTAATCACTTAAGAAAAACCAAAGATAATGATGTTGCTTGTACAGAAATGCTCGAAGAATATTTTATTAATCAAATGTCTGGACAGCCGGTGAGTGAGTGGGATAAACGCTGGAAATGATAAATGAAGGCTCCATAAAATTATCCAACAAAGTCACTTTTCTAGGTGATGATGATCGTAAGAACATTCCTATCAAACCTTTGGAGTTTTTGAAAAGTTTAAATGGTTTAACTGTTTTTGATATTAAGGGAAAAAACCAAAACAAAGTACGAGTAGTGACCACATTAATTCACGGCAACGAGCCATCTGGATTAATTGCTTGTCATTTATGGCTTAAATCAAATGAGCGCCCCACTACCAATGTAAGAATTATCTTTTGCAATCCTGAAGCCGCCAAAACAAAACCTTACTTTACTAATCGATACTTAAGTCAAACTGATGACTTGAATCGTTTTTTTACACGAGCCTCATTATTAAAAGACAAGGATTTGAACGTTGGAAACCAAGAGGGCAGTGTGACTCTAAGAGCAAAACAAATTCTTTCTCTAATTAAAAATTACAGTTTACAAAATAGTAAATCAAACAGTTGTAAATTAGAGGCTGTTCTTGATTTACACAATACCTCCGGAACCAGTCCAGCATTTGCGGTAGCAATTCATTCTGACGTAAAACATCAATTACTAGCTGAGTTTTTCACCGATAACATGATAAAAACTACCTTACCAGTAGGTGCTATAATGGAACAAGAATTTAATGCGCCGATAGTTACCATTGAGTGTGGTGGTGCCAACGAAAACAAATCTCATCAAGTAGCTTCTATTGGAATCCAAAATTTTTTTGATACAGTTTCACTATTCAAAAGAAAATCCTCGAGCGTTAAAATAGGAACAAACCCTTTACGTATTACCCTAACAGATGATGCTTCTGTTGGTTTTTCTAATCACCCACTGCAAACCACAGACATTACACTAAGAGCTGACATAGAAAGCCTGAACAATGGTGTTACACCGGCGGGTGAATTTATTGGCTGGAATGTGGACGAACCAAAGTTACTTTTTAATGCGTATGATCCAAACAATATAGATCAAGCGAAGGCGCTATTTGAAATTAGAGGAGAATGTATTTATACATTAAAAGAATTGCAGTTTTATATGGTTACTAGCATTCCCGAAATAGCAACTAAAGATTGCCTGTTTTACGTCACCCTAGTGACGTAAAAATTACAGATTTTATTTTTGAGCAAAATTAAAAAACTAAAATTTTGTACTCAATAACTCTTCTAATAAAACTTGGTCCGCTGCAAAAGCTCTTATGCCCTCAGCTGTTTTTTCAGTTGCCATAGCGTCTTCATTCATTTGCCATCGAAAGGTCGCTTCATCTAAACTAGTGTTTGTTTTACTAAAAGTAGTAGGCGCATTTAGCTTTCTCTCAATCACTTTATTTGACTCTGTGAGTTCCTGCATTAAATTTGGACTTATGGTGAGACGGTCACATCCCGCAAGTTCTAAAATTTCGTCTTTGTTTCTAAAACTAGCTCCCATAACAATTGTTTTATATTGATGCGTTTTATAATAATTATAAATGGCTGTCACCGATATAACACCGGGATCTTCTTTGGCTAAATATTCAGTTTTCCCTGTGGTCTTTTTATACCAATCCAGTATTCGTCCAACAAAAGGGGAAATTAAAAATACGCCAGCCTCGGCACAGGCGCGAGCCTGAGCAAAACTAAATAATAAAGTGAGGTTGCAATTTATCCCTTCCCTTTCCAAAATCTCGGCTGCTTTTATTCCTTCCCATGTTGATGCTATTTTTATTAACACTCTAGATTTATCGATTCCTTCGCGTTCATATAATTCTATTAATTTACGAGCCTTTACCAGCATTAGATTAGTGTCAAAAGATAATCGAGCATCTATTTCTGTTGAAACTCGACCGGGAATTAATGTTAAAAGTTTCTTACCAATTAAAACGCTTAAATAATCACTTGCTTCTGTAATTTTCTGTTTAGAATCATCAGCAATACTTATTGCATAGCTAATTGCCTTATCGATTG
>JBMYPE010000143.1:0-5403 GCA_049600015.1 Kangiellaceae bacterium | reverse complement strand
TTTTTGTAATTTCAAAATTTAGTATCAATATTCTCATTTTCTATTACTTTAGCTATTGGACTAATCTGTGTTTATTTGCTGATACCTTTCTCTGTTTATTGCTCAATCAAGTTGAACAAGGTCTATAGTTTTGCTCAATTAAAAACATCTTTATTTTCTCGATTAAGTATTTTGGTGTTATTAATTTATTTAGCTTTAAGCCCAGCTACCAGTAAATTTCAAAATGAATTTTTTAATTACACTGTTTGGGCGCATGAAGATACGATAAGAGAAAATGGGCGAATAAATAGCACTATATTTTATGCACTGCAGGAGTTTAGTTATTCGAATTTGCTAAGTCGATATTCTAATCAGCATCAAAGAAAAATTGATGTTGGAAAAAAGTTGTATCCTAAAGAAATAGCTAGACACAAAAATATTCACATGATTGTAATGGAAAGTTTTATCGATCCTCGCCTGATAAAAGAGTTAAATTTACCAGAGTCTTTTATTTCTGAAAGCTTGCTAGAATATTTGAATCACCAACAAAATTTTTCAAAGGTAGTCTCTCCAATTTACGGCGGAGGGACCGCGCAAGCCGAATTTGAATTGCTGACAGGAATAAAAGCGCTAGGAAAAGTTAATAAGATAGAATTTAATATTATGCAAGGAAATAAGATTAATGCCTTCGTCAATAGATTATCGAATCATGGGTATGACATCACGGCAATGATTGCACCTGATGCCGATTTTTTTAATTCCAAACGCGCTTATAAAAGCTTAGGTTTTGAAAAAATTTATTATTTACAAGAATCCGAAAGTTTAAAAAATACTATATTCTCTGATGTGAATTTAAGTAACGAGATGCTTTATGATGGTGAATTATTCGATCTTAATTTAAAGTTTTTAAAAGATCATATTAAAAGTGGCAATAAACCAGTCTTTAATTATGTGCTGGGAATGTTCGGGCATTTACCCTTTGAAAGAAATAGTCAATTGCGCCCGGATAGAGTGACACCCAATCACCCAGATGACCGATTAAACAGAATTGCCAATCAGTTTTATTATCGAACTGAAGCTCTAGCAAAATATCTAGAAAAGTTAATTGAGATTGACCCAACAGCAATTATTTTTGTGACTTCTGATCATTTACCATCGGTATTGTCATCGGATGCTCACTATCAATTAAACAATAAAATTAATATTGCACTCCTTATCAATAATGGTAAAACGATTGATGTTAGTGGAAAAAGTATGTACGAAGTTCCTCGAATTATTTGGAACATATTATCAAATCCTTCTGAAAACCCGGTGAATTTGGATGAAGTTAGTCCCTTATTAATGGATGATCTGTATTTTACGACTCTTGCAGAATCGCTCATAGAATAGTCTAATCGCCCAATAAAGAAGAACTGGTTAGCAAAAACAGTAAATAATGCGTCTATTCCTTCATCATAATTATTACTTTGTTTAATTTTTGTACTAGCGATGACATAATCGCGCGCTTAAAAATCTGATCTAGGTCTTTCTCAATTAAACGGAGTTAGAAAAGCAGTGTTCGGATTACTTTGAGAAGCGTTTTTAAGTATGAAATCAATATTTTCACCTATCGTTCGTTGTGCATTGTTATTGTGTATTTTGTATGTAATCACCTATTTTGTAATTCATTTGTCTTGGGTGACTGAATTTGTCGCAGTCAGTGAATTAATCGACATTAAAACAACAATCTTGTTGTTTATGATTCCGATCTTTTTTAAGTACTTAGTGCAGCTATTTTCTTTACCTTTTTACCCGGTAATCGAAAAACTGCGTAGCTTTAATAGTGAGAACAAAACCTTTAAAAAAGTGAGTGTGTTGATTCCAGCATGGAATGAAGAAATCGGTATCATCAAAACTCTTAACTCTGTTATTAATACAGGTTACAGAGACTTAGAAATTATTATTATTAATGATGGCTCAACAGACGCCACTCACCAATTAATTTCTGATTTTATTAGAATCTATGAACCTAAAGATAACAAACACAAAACCGCAGTTTTAAAATATATTAGTCTGCCCAATAACGGTAAAGCGGTTGCTCTAAATCATGGGTTAAAAATCGCATCTGGCGACTATATTATTACGCTTGATGCCGATTCTGTCATGGATACTAATATGATTAGTAACATGGTAAAACGCTTTTCTGATGAACAAGTCGCAGCGGTGGCTGGAAACGTAATAATCGGTAATAGAAAAAAACCAATCGAATTACTTCAACAACTAGAGTATTTGCACGGCTTTTGTTTCAAGAGGGCGGACTCAAATTTTAATTCAGTTCATATTATTGGCGGTGCCGCCGCTGCATACAAAAAGAGTGCTTTAGTAGCAGTAGGTGGATTTGATGAAAAAATAATTACAGAAGATGTCGAAATTTCAACCCGTTTGTTGGCTGCCGGATATAAAACTAGATATGCATCAAACGCGGTCGTTTATACCGAAGGACCAACCGATTGGAAAAGTTTGGCTTCGCAAAGGTTAAGATGGAAATTTGGTAGAATACAAACCTATGTAAAACATAGCAGCCTCTTTTTAAACCCTTCTAGTAAATTTAATCTATACCTGACATTTTTGGTTTTACCCATCGCTCTTTACGTTGAGCTATTACTTTTATTAGAACCGATTATATTGACACTGTTTTATGCTTATACTTTCTATACCAATGATTTCGCACCATTGCTATTTATGATCGCTTTTACGTCTTCCATAATTCTTTTACAAATACTTTTTGACCCTAAATTAAGATTTCATCTTAATTTAGTAATTTTGGCTCCCATTGCATGGCTATTATTTTATGCCGTAGATTTAGTTGAGTTTCAAGCGCTTTGCCGTAGCGGAATTCGATTTATTAAAAAGGAAAATTTAAAGTGGCAAACCTGGGCTAGAGTTGGAATTATCAGCCAAACTGTTGCAAGAAATGTTAATTACTCCAACACTTCTCTTATGGAAGGTGAGATTCAATAGCTTGCAAATAAGTTTGCGCGATAATTGTGTGACCAGCTTTGTTCATATGCACTTTATCTAAGCTAATAGATTCAAGCGGACGGCACTCTAGAAATTGGTCAAATGCTTTTTGTAAATCAATAAACAAACATTGATAATCGGTTGCTATAGCTTTTACGACTTTACCATATTCAATCATTTTCATTCTCATAGGATCTGTCTGATCAGTTTCTAGTAAAAAGGGTGACATCAATATTAGATTGTCTGCTTTGACCTTGCTCGACTCTATAATTCGCCGATAGGTCAACTCGTATTCTTCAATTAATACTTGATGGGGATCTTCGGGTTTATCAAACTGATGCCACACATCATTGATACCTATCAGTATAGTGAGCCAATCTGGCTTTTGATCTATTACATCCTTTTGCCACCTTTTATCTAGATCTGTCACCCTATTGCCATTAATTCCCTGATTTAATAAGGTTAAATTTAGTGCGGGGTATTTTGCGATTAAGTGATTATTAATGATGGAAACATATCCGCTACCTAAGCCGGTCGAAGTATAAATACCTGTGTCTTTATAGACAGCCTTACCTATCGGTCGGCTGCGGCTAGTATCTGTGATCGAATCACCAATAAATAACAAACTTTGGTTATTTACGAACATAAAATTCCTCAATTTGGCTTGAACCGGTTGAATTTCGCGATTATAGTCGGAATTAATGATTCCGAGTAGTTAGATTTAGATATAAGAGTAATATTTTAGTATGCCAATATATGAATACCGATGTACCGGTTGCGATCACAGGTTGGAAAAACTTCAGCGTATGATGGACGAACCATTAAAAGAATGTCCTCAATGCAATCAATTGACCCTAAAAAAACTAGTTTCTGCCGCTGCATTTAAGTTAAAAGGATCCGGTTGGTATGAGACGGATTTTAAAAATAAAGACGGCTCTTCAGCTTCGACGGAAAGCAAATCAAAAGTGAGTGAAACATCCGACTCAAAAACGACTAGTTCCACAAAAAAGACGACCAGTAAACCAGTGATAGAAAAACAAACTGTTAGCTCAGCTAGTAAAGAGTGATTGTGAAGTTTGTGATAAGACTCCTGATATCTCTCATACTATTATTACAGTTAGCCAGCTGTGCCACTTATCGACCAAGCAATACCAATGATATGTGCGATATATTTTCTGGTGAAATAGATTGGTATGAGGCTGCTCGCTCTGCACAACATAAATGGGGAACACCAATTTATGTGTTGATGGCAATCATGCACCAAGAGTCTCGATTTATCTCCGATGCACAACCCGATAGAGATTGGTTTTTGGGTTTTATCCCCTTACCAAGAAGTTCTTCAGCTTATGGCTACGCGCAAGCTCAAGACCCTGCCTGGAATGATTATATGAAGCAGACTGGCTCATGGGGTGCGGATAGGGATGACTTTGAAGATGCGATAGATTTCATAGGCTGGTATACCGATGTGACTCAAAAACGGCTAAAAATATCCAAATGGGATACCTATTCTCAGTATCTTGCTTATCATGAAGGTCGCGGCGGCTATTCGCGTAAAACTTATAATAAAAAACCTTGGTTGATTAAAGTGGCCAAAAAGGTGGGTAATCAAGCCTCTCGCTATAATCGACAACTAAAAGACTGTCAAAATGACTTGGAGGACAAAGTCGATAGTTGGTTTTAACAGTTATTTTTTCTGGTGAATAGCTTAGGCAATTTTAATCTCAAGACTTTAAAAAATGAGTTATTTACACTGGCATCAAAAGTTAATAGAATATTCTCATGCAATGCCCTTTCACACTAAAAACATCGCTTAATATATTCGCCAGTCTGCGCGGATGTAAGTTCATTCTTAAAAAATCTTAGTCGAATAATCTATATAGATAATGTCCGCTGCATATTAGTGGATTTATTATCAAAATTAAATATTGTGGTATCCTGTTTAGGGTAAACAAAAACAATAATATTAGAATTAATCGTTAGGATTTTAGTCATGCAAGAAAAAAATGGTATTCAGGTAGAACAAGCCCCCGCACCTGTGGGTTTATATCCTCACTCTAAGAAAGTTGGCAACTTATTATTCTTATCCGGAGTTGGCCCTAGAAAAGCAGGAACTTCGGATATCCCAGGCGTCACTCTCGATGAACAAGGCAATATTGCATCTTATGATATTGAAGAGCAATGCCGTAGTGTGTTTGATAATATCAAGCTGATCCTTGAAGGGTCTGGATCAAGTTGGATGAATTTAGTTGATGTCACCGTATTTTTAACCAATATGAAAGATGATTTTAAAATTTACAACAAAGTCTATGCAGAATATTTTGCAGACAATCAACCTTGTAGAACAACAGTAGAAATAAACTGTTTACCAACGCCAATTGCCATCGAGTTAAAGTGTATCGCGACTTTAGATTAGAGTGAAAAACA
>JBMYPE010000142.1:0-5433 GCA_049600015.1 Kangiellaceae bacterium | reverse complement strand
TATATAAGTCTTTTGGCACATCACTGACAGGTTCGCCATCGACTAATGCGAATGGCATTTCTTCTTGAGATTGAGCGACGACATTAGACAACCCATCTTGAGAATCATTGGCGACCTCTTCTGACACACTAGTTTCTTCTGATTTATTTATTTCTTCAGACATAGCAATTTCTCATGTACCTAACGGTACGATAACCCCATGGCATCACGTACATCTTGCATGGTTTCTTTGGCAATATCCCTCGCTTTATCTGAGCCTTCGGCGATGATGTTTCTGACTAATTCAGGATTATCTTCATAATCTTTGGCATTTTGCTTAAACTCTGACACTTCTTTGGTAACACAGTCGACTAACGGTTGCTTACACTCTAAACATCCAATCCCAGCAGTGGTACACCCTTCTTTCACCCAGTTTTTCACATCTTCTGCGGAATAAACTTCGTGCAATTGCCATACGGGACATTTTTCTGGATCACCTGGATCGCTTAATCTTACTCTTGCAGGATCGGTTTGCATGGTTCTAATTTTCTTTTCAACCTGTTCTTCTGACTCTCGCATTTCAATTACATTGTTATAGGACTTAGACATTTTTTGTCCATCCAAACCAGGCATTTTTGAAATTGGAGTTAATAGCGCTTGCGGTTCAGGCAATATGATTTTACCTCCGCCATCTAAATACCCAATTAAACGCTCTTTGTCACCGAGAGATATACTTGCATGACTTTCTACCATTGAATGGGCCTTAGCCAAGGCTTCTTCATTTCCTTCTTGAACATAGTCAGTTCTTAAATTGCTATAAAGCTTTGCATTCTTCTTACCTAACTTTTTGATTGCTGCTATTGCCTTCTCTTCAAAGCCGGGCTCTCTACCATAATAATGGTTAAATCGTCTCGCTATCTCACGTGACATTTCCACATGCGGTACTTGATCTAAACCAACAGGGACAGCCCCCGCTTTATAAGCCAATATATCAGCCGTCTGCAATAATGGATAACCCAAAAAGCCATAAGTACTCAAATCTTTGTCCTGCAGTTTGTCTTGTTGCTCTTTATAGGTTGGCGCTCTTTCTAACCAACTTAACGGCGTCAGCATAGAAAGTAACAAGTGTAGCTCAGCATGCTCGGGCACCTTAGATTGAATGAACATGGTTGAAGCCCCAGGGTTAACTCCAGCCGCTAACCAATCAATGACCATATCCCAAACCGACTCTTCAATAATTTGCGGATTTTCATAATGTGTCGTTAACACATGCCAATCTGCTACAAAAAAGAAGCACTCGTGTTCGTGCTGTAATCTCGCCCAGTTTTTTAACACGCCATGATAATGACCAAGGTGCAATCGACCTGATGGGCGCATACCAGAGAGAACTCGTTGATTTTGTAAATTGATATTACTCAATGTGGGTTTCCTAATTTAACACAAATATTCTTTGCTGAAATAACTGAAATTATTTTCTAACCGAACCCGATATTATAATGCCTGCGATTCGGACATCCTACTATTATTTCAAATGGAGGAATACTTTGCTAAACTTGCGCTCAACTTTGGCGGCAAAACGATTAATCACATTATAAACATGAATCAATCTGCTACACAAGTAACACTCGCTTCATTTTGGAAACGCCTGTTTGCATGGATCTATGATTTATTAGGTGCACTTGGGATCTTTGTTTTAGCCTTAGCTGTGGGACAAACATTTATTTACTTGGTGACGCTACCATGGTTTTCTGAATTCAATGATGTTGCCTTAGCCACAAGCACCAATATTTTATGGGCAGCTTATCTATTCGGTACGGTTCAGTTTTATTATGTTTGGTGCTGGGTCAAAGGTGGTCAAACCGTTGGAATGAAAACCTGGCGGTTACAAGTCTATAAAGCAAATGGCGAACTACTCTCCTACAAAGAAGCCTACCTACGTTCATTTTTATCATTTGGCGGCATATCATCTATGTGGGCTTTAATTGACAAAGAAAAACGCGGGCTACAAGATTTATTGGTGGACTCCAGAGTGGTAGAATTACCCAAAGATTTTTATAAAAACCAAAACCAAAAACCACTCATATAAATTTTATATTGAGCGTGTAACCCCAAAATACAAATTTTATGAAATCGAATACTTTAATCTTTCACACACTATGCTGCCTATTATTTCTAGTAATAAGTTCTCAATTGCTCGCCAATAATTTATCGGAAGCAATGCAGCAATGTCTATTGCAAAAAATAGAAATCCATACACCGCAAACATCTATTGAAGAAATCAAAAACCAATGTCAAATAGAGACTGATGAAGACATGGAGTCGAGTGAAAAAAAATTATCCAAAGTTGAAGCTCGCATTGCCCGAGAAAAAGCGACTCAAAGCAATCCGAGTGTTATTACTCCGCACAATAGAAGCTATTTAATTCCCATCAGCTACATGGACAAACCCAATGAAGAACCATTTGCAGACTTTCCATTGGAAGGTGGATTAGATAATTATGAAGCAAAATTTCAAATTAGCTTTAAAGCGCCATTGTTTTCGCAAGTATTTAACGATTCCGATGTTATCCACATGGGATTTACCATTCAATCCTATTGGCAAATGTACAATTCAGATCTTTCTTCACCTTTTAGAGAAACAAATTACCAACCCGAAGTTTTTTACTCAATGATAGAAGATAGAGAATTTGAAGGTTGGCATAATCGTGTAACCACCTTTGGAATAGAACACCAATCAAATGGGAATGTTCAACAGTTATCCAGAAGTTGGAATAGAATTTACGCTAAGTTTATTTTTGAAAAAGATAACTGGGTGGTCGCATTTAAACCTTGGTATCGAATACCGGAAAAAGAAAAAACAGAGCCAAACCAAGCTGATGGCGATGACAACCCTGACATTCATAAATACATGGGCTACTTTGAATTAACTACAGTGTATCAATGGGATGACCAGACAATTAGCACTATGTTTAGAAATAACCTGCGCAGTGATAATAAGGGTGCCATTCAAATTGATTGGTCTTATCCCATGGGGCGACGTTTTAAAGGTTACGTTCAATATTTTAATGGTTATGGTGAAAGCCTCATTGATTACAATCAGCGCATTCAACGGATAGGTATTGGCGTTTTATTAACTGATTTCTTTTAATTGACGAATACCATAAAATTAAAATGTTATAATTTTCGCATCAATATAATATCTCTTTGTGGATCATTTCCTAAATAAAAAACATGCTCTCCGACTTCTTCAAAATTAAATTTTTTATAGAATTTAATCGCCTTTATATTATCTTCCCAAACGCCTAACCAAATAATATTCATTTTGTTCAATTGTACTTGCTTAAAACATTCAGCCATTAAATCTTGCGCTAAGCCTTTTCCATGCCAACTGCTATCAACATAAAAACGTAAAATTTCACCAGAAGATTTTTCTTTGATGCAATCTGGACTCTCACTCCATTGAAGTAATGCGTAAGCCACAAGGTTATTCTCCTCCTCCGCAACTAAAACTTTATACTGTGTGTTAGATATTTCGTCCGCTTGTAATTCCTGAGAAAAGTTTCTATCACAATGATTATCAATATCTTCTTGAGAATTCATTTTAGTATAGGTATCTCGAAACGTTTTCTCGCTTAGATTAGATAGTTTTAGTGCGTCGGATAATTTTGCTTGTCTGATTGTAGGCATCATTTAGCTAGTAATTTTCATGAACAACTTAAGCCAATTGTAACCTATTTTGTAATTCATCCAACCTCAAATTTCCACAAGCACCCATTGAAGTTCTAGCCTTAATACTATCAATAGGTATTCTGTTCTCCAAATTTTCATAACTATTGGTGACCTGTTGATAGGCGGTTCTAAAAGGAATATTTTTTTCACTTAACTCTATGGCTAAATCAGTTGCATACATAGGCGCAGTGATTTTTGATTCACAAGATTCTTGTATAAATTGGGTTCCTTGAATTAAAGCAGGAAAAAGAGACAGAGTATCAATTGATTTTTTAACACCGCGTAATAATGCACTTTTAGTTAATTGTAAATCCCTTTGATAACCAGAAGGTAAAGACAACAGAGATTGCAACTCAATACTAGCGGATTGTACCACTGCATAACTGGCCCTCATTAGCTCGACAAGATCAGGATTATGTTTGTTCGGCATAATTGAACTACCTGTCATCATTTCATTGGGTAAACTCACCAAAGAAAATTCTTGCGTTGTAAAGACAGACAAGTCCCAACAATATCGTCTGACATCCAACAAGCAAAGAGACATTGCATTTAAAACAGCAAGTTCAAATTTACCTCGGCTATTTTGCGCATAGATTGGATTAAGTTGTATTCGATTAAATTTCAATTCTTTAGTGGTTAATTCTCTGTCTAAAGGTAGATTAACACCATAACCAGCAGCAGTTCCTAAGGGATTACAATCAACCAAATTAAGCGTTGCTTTTAACGTCACTAAATTATCAAGCATAGATTCTGCAAAACCAGCAAACCACATTCCAACGGAGGATGGAACCGCTTGTTGTAAATGAGTATAACCCGGCATGGGAATGTCTTTACCTTTTTCAGCTTGCGCCAAACAAGACTCGACGCACTGTTTAGTGAGTTCTATCACTTGTGTCACTGACTCTTTTAAATATAAACGAGTGGCGACTAATATTTGATCATTTCTTGAACGACCGGTGTGAACTTTTTTACCTAAATCACCCAGAGCTTCAGTCAACCAATGTTCGATGGCTGAATGACAGTCCTCAAAACGATTATCAAGAATAAATTCGCCATTTTTTATTGCATTCGACAAATTATCTAATTCACAGAGTAATTGCTGGCTATCATCGAGTGTGATTAATTTAATTGAAGCTAAACCCTTTACATGAGCCTTGCTAGCTTGGATATCAAACTGGATTAATTCGCGATCAAGAATAACATCTTCACCTGCCATAAAATCCATCATTTGCTTATTAATTGAGGTTGTGTTTTTTTGCCATAATGGTTGTGTCATAATTATTTCTCGAAGAACAAATTTATATTTTGTAGAGCCTGACTAGCAGCGCCTTTTAAAAGATTATCTAAACAACTCACCAGAGTTAATCGTGTTCCATTTTTGCTTAAAGAAAAACCACCGATAATGCAATTCTCCTTATTTATCACTTGTTGAACATTAGGGATATCACCTTGCACTTCAATTAGTGGAAATGTTTTGTAAAATACTTTGAATAGTTCAACAATGTCACTATTTGTCCAACTATTTTTTAATTGCACTTGAAGCGTCATTGATATGCCGCGAAAAAATGCAGCCACATGAGGCGAAAAACTAATTGGCATTTTTAGTTGATAAGAAACTTCTTTTTCATGTAAATGTTCAATTAATCCGTAGGGAAGAATATTATCTTTCAAATTATTCGGATTATTATTGGGAGAAGGCTTAGTACCTGCGCCGCTATAACCAGAA
>JBMYPE010000141.1:0-5441 GCA_049600015.1 Kangiellaceae bacterium | reverse complement strand
AAGATCAAAAAAGATGATTGCAAAAGTGCTAAATAGATAAACACCTGTATATTCAATTTTTGTGACTATTAGCGAGTCAATAATATAATCTTGAATTAAAACTGTTCGTGAGTAAAGATAGACAAATAAAGTTAGACAGGATAAGCCAAACATTAAATTGTACAGACCTTTGGGGCGACTGGCGTACATGAATATAAAGAATATTCCTAGAATCAGATAAGTAAAAGAGATAACGACAGAAGGTAAGTTAGTTCTTTTGTTTGAAAGCG
The DNA here is from genome assembly GCA_049600015.1 of Kangiellaceae bacterium. Lineage (GTDB taxonomy): Bacteria > Pseudomonadota > Gammaproteobacteria > Enterobacterales > Kangiellaceae. The sequence continues at coordinate 5,172 of JBMYPE010000141.1, read as the reverse complement.
TTTCATAGTCACCAATAAGGTAGGATTGATTTGAATAAAAACCAGTTGCTTCATAATTAATAGCCCCAACAATTTTAAAAGCTAATATATTGGTTCCTTGATTGAGTAAATTGGGATCTAGCTGAATGAGTATATCTCTCATAAACCGATGTTTAGATATATTGCCCTCATCATCGAGATAGATCTCTTTTCTTATTAAACGACCATTTAAATAGACTGCCCAATTGTCACCAATGGTGGTCATAAAAAGCCCCAAAAATTTATTGGTTTTATTTATATTTTGACTGAGTTCAAAACTGGTTATAAAAGTAAATGTTTTATGGGAGGCGTTCGGATTTAAATTACTTAAACTTTGTTGATTTAAATGGGCATATATAGATTTGACAGTTAACGCTCGACCGCCAACTTTGGTAGCAGGAATTTTTAACCATTTATCATTTGATGCAATGAATTCTTTTGAATTTAGACCGATATGTTTTTTAGGCAGTTGAGTGAGCCAAGAGGTTTCGAATCCTGAACGAACGTAGATATCTTCTTTGGTGAGATCTCGCATCTCTTCGCTTTTCAAAGCGGAACTGAATAATAAGAATATGCCGACTAAAAGTATTCTGTGAAACACTTTAAATCTCAATGATCTTTTGATAAGCGTAAAAAATTGGAACTAACCTATTTATTCTATAAGGTAAGCTTTAGTATAGTTCAATTATATTCTAAGAGTATGATTTTAATAACAATATAATGGGTATAAGGCTCTACCAGCTATGCTACATTTTTATTGATGATGACCTTTCCTTTTTTTATAACCTGTTGACACAGATTACCACCAATTCTGTAACTTAACTCTGCAGGTGATTCAATATCCCAAAAAGCTAAGTCAGCCTGTTTGCCAACCTTGATGGAGCCCACTTTATTGTCTATGTTCAAGGCTTTAGCTGCATTCAGCGTAACGCCTTTTAACGCCTCAGCGGGGGTTAACTTAAACAAAGTAGTTGCCATATTAAGCATCAATAATAAAGACAAACAAGGCGAACTGCCGGGATTTGAGTCGGTTGCTATGGCAATGGGTACTTGGTTATTTCTTAACGCTTCAATTGGTGGCAGTTTTGTTTCTGACAAAAAGTAAAAAGCGCCTGGCAGGAGAGTTGCCACGGTACCAGAATTTTTTAGATGCTGGATGTCATCAACATTTAAAAATTCAAGATGGTCTACAGACCAAGCGTTATACTCACTAGCCAATTTAGAACCGCCCAGATCAGACAGTTGCTCAGCATGAAGTTTAACCGGTAATCCTAACGCTTTTGCTTTTTCAAATACTTGCTTTGTTTGTTTTAGATTAAACCCTATGCCTTCACAAAAGGCGTCCACGCAATCTATTAATCCTTGTTGATGTAATTCGGGCATCATGATTTCACAAACTAATTCAATATAATCATCTGCTCGACCTTTATATTCGATAGGTATTGCATGTGCACCTAAAAATGTCTTACTGATTTCTACATCAGAATATTGATCGAGTTCAGAAGCTACTTTTAACATCTTAGTTTCTGTTTCTAAATCTAATCCATATCCTGACTTGATTTCTAAGCTAGTCACACCTTCATCCATTAAAAAGCTTAAGCGTTTAGCCGCGAGTCTAAATAGATCATCCTTAGAAGCTTTTCGCGTCGCTTTTACGGTGGATACAATACCACCACCAGCTTTCGCTAGTTCTTCATAGGTTGCGCCATTAAGCCGCATTTCAAACTCATTGGCTCGGTTACCACCATACACAAGGTGAGTGTGGCAGTCGATTAAGCCGGGTGTTACCCATTGACCTTTGCCGTCAATGGATTCTTCTGTTTCTAGTTGTTTAATTATAGATTTTTGAGCGTCGAATATGTCAGAAATTAACCCATCTTTTATACAAATGATGGCATTATTAATTGTACCGTAGGGGTTTTCTTTTTCCTCTTGTGACGATTTATGATGCATGCTCGCTAGAGAAACATTATGTATGATGAGATCGTAATTTTGTGCCATAATCTTGCGCTATCGAAAATGAAGTTAATTAGAAGAATATTGAGTAATGAATAAATTATACGCGGAAAATATCTTGATTGGCAGTGATTGGCGAACAGATGTCACTTTATCCATTGAACACGGCATTATTACAGCAATTGATGCGGGAAAGTTAAAGGGCGCAACTAGCTTAAAGGGCAGTGTTATCCCAGGAATGATTAATTGTCATTCTCATGCTTTTCAACGCGCCTTTGCAGGTTTCTCTGAATACAGGGGGAATTCACAAGATAGCTTTTGGAGTTGGCGCGATATTATGTATCGTTTTGTCGAAAAAATGACACCTGAGGATGCACATATTGTTGCTAAGTTTGTTTATATTGAAATGTTAAAAGCGGGATATACTAGCGTTGGCGAATTTCACTATTTACATCACCAATCTAGCGGTGAAAAATATGAAGACCTAGCTGAAATGTCGCATCAAGTTATTCAAGCGGCTATGAGCGTGGGCTTGTCTATTACTCATCTACCGGTTCTTTATTCATACTCTGGATTTGGAGAGCAGCCACCTTCTAAACAACAGCGCAGATTTATTCATTCAATTGAAGAGTATTTAAATTTAGTTAATCAGTTAAACAAAAATTATTCCAAGCAATCAAACTTTACCCTAGGAATCGCACCACATTCATTGCGAGCCGTCAGCGAGAAACAACTCAGTGACGTGGTTCCTTTTATTCGCAATATTAATCAAAATGCACCTATTCACATTCACATCGCGGAACAATTAAAAGAGGTTGAAAATTGTTTGTCCTTTTACAAGCAACGCCCTGTCGAATGGTTATTAAATAATTATGCCGTGGATCAAAATTGGTGTTTGGTACATGCAACACATTTAACGCCGGATGAGATTGAGCTTACTGCAAAAAGTGGGGCGGTGGTGGGCATATGTCCGTTAACAGAAGCTAACTTAGGAGATGGTATTTTCCCAACATCGGAATACTCAAAACTGGGCGGTAAATTTGCTATAGGATCTGATTCTCATATAGGCATCAATGTCGCAGAAGAGCTGAGATTATTAGAGTACGCACAAAGACTAACCAGTCATCAAAGAGCCGTCTTGGTTGATGAAAAATGTCAATCTGTTGGGCAGTACCTTTATGCAAAATCAAGTAAAGATGGTGCAAGTGCGATCAGTCAAAATGTCGGCGAAATTGCCGTTGGAAAAAGGGCTGATTTTTTAGTACTAAATGAAGATGAACCATCATTATTTAACAAAACCGGTTCATTCATTTTAGATGCGAGTATTTTTGCATGCAATAGTTTGCCAGTCAAAGATGTTTATGTGGCTGGAAAAATGGTAATACAAAATGGTCAGCATAAATTACAAGAAGAATGCAAAGCACAATACCGAAAGGTTCTCAATAAACTAGCTTAGTTCACTACTAAATATCATAAGTTTTATTACCTAATTAGTTCCTTAAAATTTTATCACCTTATCGCTAAAACATTGATCCAAATCAGGCATTAAAAACCTGATTTGATAAGCTTGTGTCGGAGAAATTCAAGCGATGAATTTCACTTTTTAAAACGTGATTTAAAATACTTCTAACCTCAGGAGAACGACATGAACAAGACAATGCTCACTGCTGCATTGATTTCTGCGATGCTAGCGAATAGTAATAATTTACTTGCCGCGAATGATAAAGAATCACTGAAGCAAGGAGAGGCAAAAACGCAAGTAAAAGAAAATTCTAAACAAAAATCTGATTGGGATTTTTCTGGACAAGCGGCTATTTATTACCAAACTGTCGACGCTCAAGGCAATGGTTCTTTATTTGATCAAGGTCCTGCGAGTTCGAATGAAGGTTGGGCAAAGGCTGCTGGTGGATTTCAACTCAGAGCAGTCAACAAAGACTTGGCTAGAGGCTTTGGTGCAGGGTTTGAGTTATCGGGGCTTTCTTCTTTAGGTCTTCATAACGATGTGGTTTCTGGACTTGTGCAAAGCGCTGGCGGTACATCGGATGGTTTTACTGGTGGAGCTTTATCGCAAGCTTATTTAACTTATAATCCAGGAAACACCAGTATTAAAGTTGGACGACAAGAACTACCAAAAAGTTTATCGCCTTTTGCTTTTTCTGAAGGCTGGAACGTGTTTAAAAATACTTTTGACGCCGCTCTGGTTGTTAACTCTGATGTGAAAAATACAACACTAGTTTACGCCTATGTGACGCGTCATAATAACTCACTCGGTAACTTAAATGACTTCGCAAAATTTTATGATTCCGACGGTGTTCATTTAATCACGGCGCAAAATAATGGTGTTGATAATTTAACATTAACCGGCAGTTATTACACTTTGCCTAGCGCTACGACAGGTGGAACTGCCAACGCTTTATGGGTCGACGCAAAACTCAAATTATCGAGCGTAAAATTTGAACTACAAGCAGGAACCGTTGGTGGTGACGCTGTACCAGAAGATACGAATGGATATGGTTTAAAAGTATCTGGAAAACTAGGTAAAGTAGCTACATCATTTGCTTATTCATCAGCTGACGATGGTAGTTTAAATATTGCTAACCTTGCGGGTAGCGGAGTGAAGTCACCTTTCTATACTCAAGGTATTCTTAATCAGAATGCGATTAAAAGAGATTCTGATTCATTTAAAGTAACAGCGGCTATAAATGGACTAGGTGGTAAATTTGTTTTTGCTTATATGAGTTCTGATATGGGTGCGACGGCATTATCGTCTGTTTTTGGAACAGGTGACGGCGGAGCTGGTACTTATAATGAAATTGAATTAATATATAAACGTTCACTAAGCAAAAATACAAAACTGTTTACCGCGTTAATTAATCAAAACGATGACCGTCAAGCTGATAAAGGTCAGAACTTTTTCAGAATTTGGTTGAGGTACTTTTTGTAAGAAAGTGATTTAAAAGTAATAAAAAAGACTCGATAATTATCGAGTCTTTTTGGTTTAATAAAGTGAAAATTTTCAGTGAAATATTGAGGATGATTTTAAAAACTAGTTTGTGTTTTAGAATGTGATATCCAACGCTGAAGAAGTAATATTGCCGCAACACTAAGGCCAGTAATTAGTCCAATCCAATAACCATTGACGCCAAAGCCTTTATATTCTGCTAAGTAATAACCTGTTGGAAAACCCACTAGCCAATA
>JBMYPE010000140.1:0-5459 GCA_049600015.1 Kangiellaceae bacterium | reverse complement strand
AGGACAAGGATATCTGTCGCTCAGAAAAACCCAAAGCATCTTCCTCAAAATCATTTACTGCTGAAAGTAAATAATTGATTGAGAATGATTTCCTAGGCTTCAAACAGAGTTGGTGCAAAAAATATTGAGTCTGATCTTTTTCATTCCCCCAATAAAAATAGTTAGAGTTCTTTAGGAAATGTAACTCCTCAACGGAAATTTCATGTGACCGTAAATTTAACAGAAAATGTGCAGCTTTAACAATTGATTGATCAGCGACTGAAAAACCCGCAGATACGTTATATTTTGGTTTACCCATCTCAATCCATGGTTTATATTCCTCAGGTTGAAATATTTGGCTAAAAGCTTCATAAACTTCAGTAAGATGATGACTTAATTGATTGACGACTATTGTTATATTTTCATCTCTATTTCGCTTAACTATTTTATTAGCTGTTTGCGCTGCAAAGAGCAGTTCGTCTTCAATGCAATTAAACTCATAAACCGTTAAAGCACTCGGAGAGCTTTGATAATCATAATAACTAACATCAATCCCCATGACTTTTAAAGATTCAAAAAATACTTTTTCTAGCGGCGTGAAATGATTAAATCCAACGAGAATAATTTGAGTTGGTATAACAGTTTTAAGAGTGGTGAGGTTTTTAAATATAAAGTCTAGGAGCTCCACCTCACTTATCAAGTTCCGTTTTACACATAATTGCTTAAAGGCTTTAATCCACTTAAAAAAATAACCAACTTCAATACTTAAATTGTCATTCGCTTGATCAAATTCAGTCGTCGCGTTAAAAGTTTCTGAGTTAAATTTTGTTACTTCGTTTAGTGTCAACTGCCAAGCAACAATGTTTTGATATGCTTCAACTACTTTATTTGCCATACCTGTGTCATTGGTCAAGCTCCAGTCAGGTTCTTTTTCTATTTTATTTTCTAGCCATGTTATCAGTGATTGTTTTGAGATTTTACGTGGTGTTTTCATTACAAAAGATAATTCACTCCATAAATCATTCTGCCACTGTGAAAACGAACGCACGTCTATGCTTGTGATAACTTCTCCAATACATGAATTTAGTGCTTGTCCGGCATAAATTGCTTTTTGAGTTCGAGAATTTGGCGTCAAAACCAAACAATCTTCCGAGACTAAAGGCATCAATTGCTGAAAGTTTAGCGATAAGGTCATATATTTAGCTTAAATCTTGAATTAATATTTAATGAGGCACTCGTCGTTGATTATGACATAGTTTAACTTCATTTAACGCTCTCAAATCTAAAAATCATGACTCCAATTAACAGGCAAAAAAAAGCAGCCTTTGTTAGGCTGCTTTTTTAAACTTCTTTATCTGTCCGAGAAAAATCCTTTACCAATCCATTTGGTTCCTCATCAACTTCCTTGCTCCATGCGTCATCCTTAATATTTTCTTTGTTCCGTCTGAGAAATAGTCCTTAGGTCGTCCTTAACTAAATCCATTTAAATCAATTCCCTTCACGAGCATCCTGCTCTATATTCCTTTTCCTATCCTTAAAAAACGATATCCATTTCGTTTATCCCTTGCATATCCTTATTCCTTGTCCTTGGGATGAGTTGAATATTAGACTAATCTCTCACCTTAACAAGCCGGTCATCGAGAGTTTTGAGAATTTTAAAAAAGAATTAAAGCAAGTCTTTCATGCTTTATGTTTACATATCAAAGAGTTATACAATATAGCATTCACGAACCCATTCATTATCTTAGACAAATTAGGGTGATATCTGCATAGCTTGTGAGATATATCTCACATCACTAATGGCAGATATCTGAATCGTAATTTTTAAACTTTGTGTTGATTTGCAGGAATATCCTCCAGTTTGAATATTTATACATCATTCTGTAAAACCAACGGTGTATAAAACCTGCTCGTGATAGCCAGTAGTGACTTTTTTCAATCCGAATAATTTGTGATCTAACTCAAGCTCACCCGTATCGACTTGTAGTGGTTTACCTTCTAGTTTAGCCAGCTTGTTTTTTGTGGCTATAATTTCAAAAGATGACCAACCGGCTGCTTTTATTACTTGTGGACTGATTTGATGATTTCCACGACCTAAAAGATGCCCTTGTCCTCCGATGACCGTTAGGATAAAAATAACTTTATTGTCAGAGGACAATAATTCTAGTAAATCACTTTCTACGGCATCAGCTATGTATAACTGGTTGTTCTTGATGATATCTGAACCAAGTAAGGTATTATCGATTCCTAATTCCTCCATGACAGCCGCACAAGTGCTGCCAGAACCAATCACATAATAGGCATCATCTTCCATTCTTTCGACTAGGTCGGCAGCAATATCGATTAGTTCATTTTCTTCCGATGGTTGCGAACCATTCTTCACAGCTTGCATATATATCTGCGAGTCTGGCACATTCATTTCACCGTAGTATTTGGTTTTTACTTTTCCTGCTCTAAATTCATTTTCGTCTAAATCAACCACGTCGGCCTGTTGTATTGAAAGTATTTTGCCTTGAATCAAGTCACTCACCAATTTCCCCGCCGCTTCTGGAGACACCGCATAAACCCCTGAGTGAATTTTTACACCCGCAGGTACACCTAAAACCAATTGATCTTCACTATTAGCGTTAAAAACATTTCTCGCTGTTCCATCACCTCCAACAAAAATTATAATATCAACTTTCAATTTGCATAATTCGGTCACTAGATTTTCAGTGTCTTCAGCACTAGTGAACATCTGTTCTTGCGCATCATTTAATTCGACATGGTTGGTCACAATTTCATGGGGGATTTTCAATTGAGCGCAAAGTTCTGCTCCCATCTCCCCTTGTGCCGTAAAAATATTAATCGCATGATGGTACTTTTCAAATTGTTTAAAACATATTAATGCTTTTTGCATGGACAACTTTTTTGCGCCTAGAGTAAATGCCTGATCCCTGATATGCTCGCCATCACTTCCTTTTAAACCTACCCGCCCACCTATTCCAGCGTAAGGATTAATGACTAAACCGATTTTAAGCATGATATTGTTCCAATTCAGCAACCTTTAAATCTTGGCCAGCACGAAAAACAGCGGTAAATTCGTCGATTAAGCATTGCGCTCTCTGTGGTATTCCAAAATCTAAATATTGTATTGATTGCTGCTTTACTGCAGTTTTAAAAGATTGCGAAGCCGATATGTCATTAGTCAAATTATCAGCAGAATAATGAAAAGGATGATTACACGCTAAAGATAACAACCATTCGACGGCTTGTGGTTTAACCTCAACTTTTTCAAATGCTTTTTGTTGTTCCACACTACGCCCTTCCGCAGCATACCAATATCCAAAATCATCTTTCTCACGTCTTTCACTTCCAGCAATAGCCCAATGTGCTATTTCGTGCAGAGCACTGGATAAAAAATTCTCCCTTGAATAAATATGCGCTTTAATATTCGATTGCACTTTTCCAGCTTTATAAAACGGCTCTTTGGCACCGGATTTTAATATGGTATTTTCGGACTCTTCAAATAAGCGATTAAAGATATTAACAATGGAAGCTAATTTTAGCTGTTCTAAATTTTCATTTTGAACTTCATTCATTTCAACTTAAACACTCATTCTTCGAATACTAGAATTTTAATCACAAATAAACTAATATTCACTATAATTATATTAATTGAAAACCTTAAATTAAAAATAGCAGTAATAAAATAAATTCTTGTATATTTGAATAGAGTTTGTACAAGATAACCATTTGAAAATTAAATGCCTCAACAAATTGTAAAAATAGAACGAGATCCAAAAGACGAAAAATGCTTGAAAATAACTTTGAGGCAAGTAAAAAGTTATTTCTGGAGTTCCAAAGAATCCAAATTAAACACTTACAAAGGATACGGTAGAAATTGGTATTCGTTACCCGAATTTACACCGGCACCCAATAAAGTGGGAAAGTTGTTAAGAGAAATTTCTCACGATCCTAAGTTTAAGCACTTAAGACTCTAATAGTTAACCCCTAACTTATCTAATTCGCCCGTTCCATTCTTTTTAATATAGTTTAAATAATTCAATCTATGTCTTAGATTTTGCCAAATGTAATGTATGCGCACCCGCTGCAATATAACGTAATTGCATTATGGCTCGTTTTTCAATGGCCTTTCTTTGGCTTGGTTTAGCGGCTAATAACTCCGCACCCGCATTAAATACAATAGCAACCATTGCTTCGGCTTGCGCGAATGCGGATACTTTGTCATATCCAATCGTTTGAACATAATCCGTTAACTCAACAATAAAATACTGAATTTCTCGATCAACAGCGGTTCTCAATGCTCGCATTGTGCCAGAACGCTCATGAAATAATAATCTAAAAATGTTGGGACTAGTTTCTGTAATTTCCATAAAAATTTTGACTGAAGTGATGATGACACTACCACCTTCTTCAAACTGCTTACGTGCTTTACGCATGATTTGTCTCAATGCTAAACCACACTCATCAACTAAGGTTAAACCGAGTTCTTCCATATCCTTGAAATGTCTATAAAAAGATGTCGGTGCAATCCCCGCCTGGCGAGCCACTTCCCGTAAGCTCAATCCAGCAAAATTTTGCTCTTCGCTCAATTGGCTAATAGCAGCATCAATAATCGCTCGTCTGGTTTGCTCTTTTTGTTCGGATCTTGTTTTAGACATTGGTTTCTATTGGTAAACCTTTTGCTGGTGAAAATACTGGTCTGTTCCAGAGTAGAGTCGTAATGATTATTATCTTATATATTCCTCAGAAAAGAAATAAAACCTTGGTTGGACAATTATGCGGAGCCCATCTATTCTTTAATTGTATTTTATTTAAATGCTAGCTATACTTTGAAATTCAGCGTACAAGTGTACGCAACAATATATCGAAGACAATTTAATGGCAGTAAGGATTTTTAAATGCTAGATAAAAACAACCCTAACAAGAAAAAACCAGCGATCATTTGGCTAAATGTTTCAGTATTTTTAATCACATTTTTAGTGGCGGCGATAGGTGTGCCTCTTTATGCTTATTTTCAAGGGTTCTCTACTGCTACCATCATAATGGCAATTATTTGCCTTTCCTTTTGTGAGCTTTCTATTACTGCTGGGTACCACCGTTTGTGGTCACATAAAGCCTACAAAGCGAATGCACTGGTTCGATTCATTTATGCGATTGGCGGTGCATTTGCGGTGCAAAATAGTGCGTTGCACTGGTGTTCGGATCATCGAGTTCATCATCAACATGTGGATGATAATAACCATGATCCTTATTCTGCAAAAATGGGATTCTGGTATTCACATATTGGTTGGATGCTACGCGAGCACCAAGCGCATCGATATCATGACTACAAAAATGTGAGTGATATGCAAAAACAAAAACTAGTGATGTGGCAGCACAAATATTATTTAGTACTCACGCTACTCACCAACTTTGGAATCCCTATTATATTCGGTCTGATGATTGACGAACTTTGGGGAAGTATCTTATTAGTC
>JBMYPE010000139.1:0-5465 GCA_049600015.1 Kangiellaceae bacterium | reverse complement strand
GAAACCGAGCAAAGCACCTATTAAGGAAAGTTTCTTTTTATAATAAAAAAAATAATTTGATGAATAATTTTGATGACCATCCTGAAGGCCAAAGCTTGCAGTCAACTCGTTTGCTAAATTTACTTAAAAGTAACGATCTTATAATGAGTCGGTTTGCAGCAGAAGAGATTGTGCGTGCTCGCTCAGCAGATGATGTTGTGCAGGAATGGATTGCTAACCGATTAAAAGAACAAGTTAGAAATGATGGTAGCGATCTTCAAATTGATACATTAGCTTGGTATTGTAAAGTCTTAGGTACTGTAAATAGAGACAAATACTTGGACTTTCTCACTGAAATTGCAAAAGACCGATCCATTGATTCTAAAATTAGAAGGCATACTAAGAAAATACTGAAAGACAATGGTGAGGATCGTTGGAACAAGTAAAAAGAACAGACAATAGAGCAAGGTAATATATTTGTGGATTCACTTAATAATCCTAGAAGTTTACCTTAGAGCCGATAAGTTGTTGATTTTAATCGATAAAAATTTATAGTGCAAAAAACAACCGGTTCAGCGATGTTTGTTGCTCTCAATCAACGATAGGTGATAAATGCTTTTTAGAATTTTAATTACTCTGTTACTACTCGGGCTTCTATGTGCTTGTGCTCAAACACCACAACTATCAATAGCAAATGAGTGCGGTCGAACAGTGGGCTATAAAGACGAATCAATAAGCGTTGATAGTCATATTGTAACTATTTATTCTGGACTGAACTGGAGTGAAGAAAAGATAGGCATCATATTGAATGAGCGTTCTAATAGGTTGTGTACTTCAAATAATTATAAAATCGAAAGAAATACGAATCCCATTACTTATTTAGATGGTTGCGTGCGTACTGGGAATGCTCTTGGCGAAGAGTCTTGGAAAGTTACTTGCCAATAAAATCACCTAACGAGAGTCAAGAAATCAACTCGTGCCTCGTAAACTCAGTCAAGCATTATAAGTCACGAAGGAATCGTTGTGAAATCTGAAATTGAAACATGGATTAAGCAAATAGAAGAACGCCCTGATGTAATGGCTATAAATATCGGTTTATTCCAATCTGAAAAAGGCTTTCAAGCTTACCTTATAGGCTCAAACGAATATGATTCTAAAGGTGACGATTGGGCTTGTAACGAAGACTTTATTCCAAGGACAAAGTATATCGATTTATCATGCTCTCAGAGTGTTAATTGGGAAAATTTACAATCCGATGTAGTGAACATAATCAAGGAGTTACTTTTATCAAATTCGTCAACCATTTTAAATCATGTTCCTAATGTTACAGTAGGGTTTGATGATGCTGAACTGGTTAGAGTAAAGTGACTATTAACACGTATGAACCAGTTCAAAGTCAATAGACATTAGATCGCGGGCTGTTGGATTAAATTGTGATCACGTAGGTTGGCTGGTGAGCTTTGCGAACCCCAACAATTCACTTTAAATATATTCGGAAATTTGTTGATTAATTCATCTCGTCATTCAGTGTCCATCCTTCTCTTAATGTTTGTTCTCGACTATCGTTGTTCGGCTTCGTCCTTGAGACGCAACTCGCTAAATATGGCCTATCTAATATATCGATATGGCGGTAATCGATGCATAATATTTCTTAAATCTACCCCTTGAAAAGCTTCCATCCAACCCCAAAATAATCTGCAATTAATTAGTTTATCTATTAAACCTTAATCAATATTCAATTTTGGAGATTATCAGCATGACAGAAGTCACTGACAAAGCGGAAAATGCGCCAGAAAGCGCTAAGCAAACCCACAGTTTTCAAACAGAAGTTAAGCAATTACTTAACTTGATGGTTCACTCTTTGTATAGCAACAAAGAGATCTTTTTGCGTGAGTTAGTATCCAATGCGGCAGATGCTGCGGATAAATTACGTTTTGAAGCTTTATCGCACGATGATTATTACGGTAATGATAGTGATTTAAAAATTCGTATTACTGCGGATAAAGATGCTGGAACTTTAACCATTAGCGATAATGGTATTGGTATGAATCAAGAAGAAGTGATGCAGAATTTAGGAACTATCGCGCGTAGTGGTACTTCTGAGTTTATTAAGCAAATGTCTAAAGATGAAAAAGCTGATAGCAATTTAATTGGTCAGTTTGGCGTTGGTTTTTATTCTGCTTTTATTGTTGCTGATGAAGTTGAAGTACGCACTTTACGTGCCGGTGAATCAAATGATAATGCAGTTAGCTGGATTTCTAAAGGCGATGGTGAGTTCACTATTGAAACGATTGAAAAAGAAACTCGTGGGACAGATATCATTTTAAAACTAAAAGATGATGAGAAAGAATTTATTGAACCATGGCGCATTCGATCTGTAATTAACAAGTATTCAGATCATATCTCTTTGCCTGTAGAAATGGAAAAAGTTGATATGGGCGCAATGCCGGGCGAAGAAGAAGAGAAAAAAGAAGAAGACGAAGTTGTTATTCCAGAGTATGAAGTCATCAACAAAGCAACTGCTCTTTGGACTCGCGCAAAATCAGATATTAAGGAAGATGAATATAAAGAGTTTTATAAGCATATTTCCCACGATTTTAATGAGCCACTAGTTTGGGCACATAATAAAGTAGAAGGAAAGCAGGAATATACTAGTCTTTTATATTTACCAAAAAATGCACCAATGGATTTATGGAATCGTGATAAGCCACGTGGCGTGAAGCTTTATGTTCAACGTGTATTTATTATGGATGACGCAGAGCAATTTTTGCCGGTTTACTTGAGAATGGTTAGAGGGGTACTTGATTCAAATGACTTGCCTCTTAATGTTTCGAGAGAAATCCTGCAAGATAAAGGTGCTACTCAAAGCTTAAGAAATGCTTGTGTAAAACGTGTTCTAGGCATGTTAGAAAAGCTAGCGAAAAGCAAAAAAGAAGATTATCAAGCCTTTTGGGATGAGTTTGGCTCAGTACTAAAAGAAGGTTTAGCAGAAGATTTCGCAAATAAAGAAAAAGTAGCTGGTTTAATGCGCTTTGCATCAACTGAAAATTCAGATGATAAGCAGAGTGTTTCATTAGCTGACTACGTTTCTCGTATGAAACCAGAACAAGATAAAATTTACTTCTTAGTGTCTGATAACTACGCAACAGCTAAAAGCAGCCCGCATTTAGAAGTTTACAAAAAGAAAGGCGTTGAAGTTTTACTAATGACTGATCGTGTGGATGAGTGGGCAATGGGGCACTTAACTGAGTTTGATGGCAAGCAGTTGCAAGCGATTACTCAAGGTGATTTAGATTTAGGTGGTCTAGAAACTGAAGAAGATAAAAAAGCGGTTGAAAAAGCCAATGAAGATAACTCTGACTTAATCACAAAAATTAAGGAAGTTTTAGGTGATAAAGTTGAAGACGTTAAAATATCAGGTCGATTAGCTGATTCGCCAGCTTGTGTTGTTTCTGGTCAAGGCGGCATGAGTTTGCAAATGGCAAGAATGATGAAAGCAGCAGGGCAACCTGTTCCAGAAATGAAGCCAATTTTTGAAATCAATGCAGAACATAAGTTAGTAACCCAACTATCTGATGATTCTATTGGCGATGATTTTAATGATTGGGTAGAGCTTTTATTTGACCAAGCTGTTTTATCTGATAGCGGCCAACTAGAAGATCCGTCTGCATTTACTCAACGATTAAACCGCTTATTGATGAAGTAGTGCGGTACTGAAATATGACGTTTAAAAGGAGCTTCGGCTCCTTTTTTCGTTTATGTCCTTTTTCCGTATATTTAGGGTAGAATAAGCTTAAGTTTTATCTTTGAGAGTTAAATTATGACTTTATTAGAAAGTATTCATTCTCTCCCTACCATAGAGAAAATTAAAGTAATGGAGTTTCTGTGGGAGGAAATTACGCTAGATAACTCTAGTTATATTTCGCCGAGTTGGCATGAAAAAGTACTTAAAGAAACGGAAGTTAAGGTTGAAGAGGGTAGTGAAAAAATGATTGATTGGAATGAAGCCAAGCAGTCATTAAGAAATGAATTTAAATGAGTATCAAAATATTAAATTCTGCATACGATGATTTGAAGAAAGGCAGAGTATTTTATGAAAAACAAGCAAGTGACTTAGGAGATTATTTTTTAGATTCTTTATTTTCAGATATAGACTCGTTGGTTTTATATGTGGGCATTCAGCCGAAGGTATTTGGATTCTACCGGCTCTTGGCTCGTCGTTTTCCTTTTGCTATATATTACAAAATCAGACAAGAAAATATAATTGTCTATCGAGTGCTTGATTGCCGTCAATCACCTTACACGACCAAAAAACAATTGAAGTAAAAACAATCAAATAACTTTGTTTAAAGCCTCATTAATCGCATATTCTTCAAAAGCAGGATCAGATGCTTTTATCCCGTACGGTTCGCTCCAATCTTGTGGGGATGATATTTCTGTGGGGACGATTGTTTTCCAACCTGAAAACCCTATGTTTTCTGTTTCGCCGTCAAAATACTGTATTTCTATTGATTGCGCATCGTAGTCTACATCCACCACCTCAAAATTATTTTTGTTAATTTGAGAGTGGTACCAGTGACCTGTTTCCGCAGAAACTTGTCCAGACATCATAACCTTTCTCCTCATTGATTTTCTTTTTGACACTATTATTCTTGTCTATTTTTAAGGAAAACGAAAGGATTTAATAGTTATCTAAAAAAGACTGTATAGAACGATATGGAATTAATGAATTGTTGGTATGAAAATTATTAACCGTTTAAAAACAATCGGTTAGCGTGTTTTTTAGCGAGCAGATACTTCTATAGTTTCTTGAGCTTTAGTTGGGATTTTGTATTGAGCTAAAATGCCTATAAAACTGTCTTTTGAATCGGTTAATTGGCTATATATTTCTTGATAGGTTAATACGTTTTTGACGTATTCCCTTGTTTCTTTATAGGGTATCTGCTCAATCCAAGTGATGGGATCACTCACTTTGTTTTCCTTAAGCCATTGTTTAACTTTGTGACTCCCTGCGTTGTAGGCTGCTGTTGCCAAAATGGGATGACCGTTATACTCCTTGAGCAATTCTCCTAAGTGCGCAATGCCGAGTTCGATATTGGTATCTGCGTGTAATAATTGACTAGAATGGCGATAAGCCTCTTTTACTGTTATTTTATTTTTCCTGTATACCCGTTTGGCTGTATTGTGCGTTAGTTGCATCAAGCCTTTTGCACCTGCTGAGGAGGTGGCATCAACTTTAAATGCACTTTCTTGTCTAGTGATCGCGTATGCCCAACTGGTTGGAATTTGGTGTTTCTCGCTTTCTAGCTTGTATTTAGCTAATTTAAAAAGTGGGAAGCGTTTTTCAACATCATTAATCTGCTTACTTTTAGCAAATGCTAAAATAGACTGATGATTCCAACCCATCTCATGTGCGATTTGCGCAAGAAAAATTAAATCAGACGGGGGAGTTTTTGCTTTCAAATTATTCCACTCACTTCTTGCCA
>JBMYPE010000138.1:0-5472 GCA_049600015.1 Kangiellaceae bacterium | reverse complement strand
CGCAATGGCTTTTTCAAACGCGGGTGCATAATGTTCATTCTTAATTTTGTCAAATGGTGGAATACCAAAAGGTGTGTCGTATTCAGAGAAAAATGGATTGGTTTCTAAGTTAGTTAATGAAGCGTCATCAGACTTATTTTCTTTTGCCGACTTAACAACCTCCTTTTTTGTACTATCAGCGTTGCCGCCGTCTTGATTGCACCCTATTAGCAAGCTGCTCAATAGTAGTGAACTTATAGCGAGTTTATTCATTGGTTAATTTCCCCTTTATTTTATTTATATTTGCTAATTTAAATGGTTTACCTGTAGCCGCCTACGACGCGTCATTTCGCGCGGCTTACTCTAGAATTTAATAAAACGACACATTATACCTAAAATGTCATAGTCTTTAAGCTCGGTTACAATATCTTACAAACTTAAACCGATAATGGATGCCTTGCCATATAGGTTCTACAAACTATCTACGACAAACTAAAGCAAATAAACTACCAACGATTGAGTGCTTGTTCATCAGAATCCTTCGCTTCCACCCAGACCGCATTATTTTTACCATCTTGGTAATATATTTCCTTTTTCCAAAATGTTGCCTTATTCTTTAAAAAATCCATTATAAACTGCGCAGCTTGGAACGCAGCTTCTCGGTGTAAACTACATACACCAACAAATACAATTGGTTCTCCGGGTAACAACCGCCCTATTCTATGCACAATTAAAGCTTTACTTAGCTCCCATCGTGCCTTAGCGTCATCAATAATCCGTGTTAGCTCTTTTTCGGTCATGCCGGGATAATGCTCTAAGTGCATAGCGACTAACCCATGCTCTTCTTTAGATACTCGCACTGCACCGGTAAAAATAACACTCGCACCATGCTCGCCTTCACCGGCTTGAATTTGCTGATTAAGATTTGATAAGTCGAGACTTTTATTGGTAATAATCAATTCTTCACACATAAAGCTTACTTCCAATCCAAAGCCAGTATTAACCGCCTGTCACAGGCGGAAAAAATGCAACTTCATCACCCTGTTTGAGAAGATGATCTGCTTGTGTCAGCTCTTGATTAACGGCTATTTTTACACTTGATTTTAAATCAGAAAAAAGTGAATGCCAGTGTTCGCCATTATTTTTAATCTGTTCGCATAAATCACGAATGCTGGCCTCTGGCTTTAATTCAACCTCCATTGCTGAGCATTTTAATAACTCTTTAAAATTCGCAAAAAATAAAACTTTAATATTGATCATTGAGATACCATGTTTAAATGATTAATTAACGTTGCCACTCGCCCGATTTACCACCAACTTTCGACTCTAGCTGAATATTGGTGATAGTCATTTCTTTATCTACTGCTTTACACATGTCGTATATTGTCAGCGCCGTCACGCTTGCTGCAGTTAAGGCTTCCATTTCAACACCGGTTTGTCCAGCTAAAGAACAGGAAGTTGTGATTTCTATACAGCTATTATCCCAATCTGGAGTCAGGTCAACCTTGATCGATGTCAACATTAAAGGATGACATAGCGGAATTAAATCAGATGTTTTTTTGGCGGCTTGGATACCGGCAATTCTTGCAACGGCCAATACATCTCCTTTTTTATGCTCACCATTGATAATCATGTCTAAGGTATTTTGTTGCATTTTTACCTGAGCTGAGGCTGTCGCAGTGCGCGAAGTAGTCGATTTATCCCCAACATCGACCATTTGAGCTTCGCCTTTTTCGTTTAAATGGGTAAAATGGCTCATAGTGTAATAATTTTAACTCTCAAGTAATCTAAGGGAATTCAATGGATCAAATCCACGTAACAGTTGCGGCTATTATAAGACGAAATAATCAATATTTGTTAGTAAAAGAACGTTCTAGTGCAGGTGAAATTGTCTATAACCAACCTGCTGGACATGTCGAACTAAGAGAATCACTATTAGATGCGGTTGTTAGAGAAGTTAAAGAAGAAGCGGGGTTAGACTTTGAACCCAGTCAATTAATTGGAACTTACTTATTAAGTCCTGCAAGCAACGGCAAGACCTATTTAAGATTTTGTTTTATCGGCGAAGTGCCTGAAAATCAATCCCCCTGTCCTAATGATCCAGATATTTTAGCCAATGAATGGTTTAGCCTTCAAGAGATTGCAGATATGCCTGCAAAAAAACTAAGAAGTGCCCTTGTTTTACAGTGCCTTCGTGACTATTTAGATGGAAAACGTATTCCACTTGAAACGGTTAGTTTTTATAACGATGAAAATCATCTTGCAGAAGAGTGTTACGACACCCTTAAAAAGTAGTTCAACCAAAATTTCCTATGAACAATCCAATGAATCATCCGACTAGCGACAATTCGCACAAAACAACGCCTCTCAATTCAACCGACAACTCAGAAATAACGGTTGTTGTTGGTATGTCTGGCGGTGTAGATTCTTCAGTGGCAGCTTATTTATTGAAACAACAAGGTTATCATGTGATTGGTGTTTTTATGAAAAACTGGGAAGAAGACGATACCGATGAATATTGCGCGGCTGCGGAAGACATGGCCGATGCAAAATCAATTGCCGATAAACTGGAAATACCATTTAAGACTATTAATTTTGCTGCTGAATATTGGGATCGTGTTTTTGAATATTTTTTGGAAGAGTATCGGAGTGGTAGAACACCTAATCCCGATATTATGTGTAATAAGGAAATTAAATTTAAAGCCTTTTTAGATTACGCTTTGGTACTCGGCGCAAAATATATAGCGACAGGTCACTATGTAAGAGTGGAGCATAATGACGATCAATCTGTGATGTTAAGAGGCGTAGATGATAATAAAGATCAAAGTTATTTTCTTTACACTTTAGATCAATCACAACTTGCTCGCTCTTTATTCCCAGTAGGTGAACTAGAAAAACCTGAAGTCAGGCGCATTGCCGAAGAGCAAGGCTTTGTCACCGCCAACAAAAAAGACAGTACCGGAATTTGTTTTATAGGTGAAAGAAAATTTAAAGATTTTTTACAAGAATATATACCCGCCCAACCCGGTAATATTGAGAATGACCAAGGTGAAGTCATTGGTCAACATTCAGGATTAATGTATCACACACTTGGTCAACGTAAAGGGATTGGTATTGGCGGATTGCAAAATGCAAACGACAGTCCTTGGTATGTTGTCGAAAAAGATCTTCAACGAAATGTTTTAATTGTTGGTCAAGGACATGATCATCCAAAAATGTTGAGCCGAGGTTTAACAGCTTCTCAACTTCACTGGGTTCAACCTGATGAATTAGAAGATGAATTTTCTTGTACCGCTAAATCGCGTTATAGACAGCAAGATTTTGCTTGCAGCTTAAAGAGGATAGATAAGGACAATTGGTTGGTGAAGTTTAAAGAGAAACAACGAGCAATTACGCCCGGTCAATCGGTTGTGTTTTATAAAAATGATGTTTGCTTAGGTGGTGGCATTATTGATAGTGCGATAGCATCGTTTGAAAATGACACAAGCAACTAGCCTTATTAAAGAACTTTGTGAATATAATCCGTCGAACATTCGAATGAACTAAAAACAGAAATCAAAAAATGAACCAATCATCAATCGATCAAGCTATTGCATTAGCAGGCTTAGCACAATCAATAAAAGTAGTACAAAATATTGCATGGAAAGGCGATACCAACGAAACCGATTTTAAAAGTGTTCTTGCGAGTGTGTTAACCATTAATTCTGAATCCGCTGCTTCGGTTTACAGTGGAAGTTTTGAAGTCAGCACTGGTCTAAGAATAATAAAACAGCAACTTGACGTGTCCTCGCAAAAGAAAGATCCGGAATTTATTAATTTGGCGATTAATCTTTTAACTTTACATAAACAAGTCTCAGCCAACAGAACAACCATGAAACTATTGACGCAAGGAATCGAAAAAATCGCATCAAATTTTAATGTTGAAGAATTGCACCAAGATGATACTGTATTTGATTCTTTTGTTAAGGATTGCTCCACTTTGTATAGCGAATCAATATCAAAGTTACCAAACCGCATTCAAGTTAAAGGCGAACCCAAGCATCTAGAAAAAGAATTAAATCAAATGAAAGTTAGAGCGGCGCTACTATGTGCAATGAGGAGTGCTTTTTTATGGCGACAATCTGGTGGTTCGAGGTGGCACTTTTTGTTTAAAAAGAAAACAATTTTGGATTCGGTCAATTATTTGATTAGCAATCCTATAAGACATTAGAATCGCTATTGATCAATTTATGAAAATAATAATTATGAATTTAGTTTATAAATAGCCTCTATTTCATCCACTGATTTTGTAGTGACATTAAGATCTTTTAAAATTCCATCTTCGATTCCATAAATTAATCCATGAACTGACAATTCTTGTCCATTCTTCCAAGCGTTTTGCACAATGGAAGTGTGACAAACATTTCTTACTTGTTCAATCACGTTAAGCTCACAGAGCAAATCAACTTTCGCAGTTTCATCTTTTGCCGCTTGAAGTTTATCCGCGTAAGTTCGACATGTATCTTTAATCACTCGCAACCAATTGTCCACTAGTCCATGCTCTTTCGTTTCTAATGCAGCTTTAACGCCTCCACAACCATAGTGCCCGCATAATATAATATCTTTAACTTTTAAAACTGCTACGGCATATTCTAAAACGGATAATACATTCAGGTCAGAATGATTGACTAGATTCGCCACATTTCTATGCACAAATACTTCACCTGGCTGCAATCCGACAATAGTATTAGCTGGAACACGGCTATCACTGCAACCAATCCAGAGATATTCAGGTTTTTGTTGATCCGCTAGCTTTGAGAATATGCCTGGATTTTTACTTTCATATTCTTTTGCCCAAAGTTTATTATGTTCTATCAGTTGTTCTATTCTTTTGGTCATTGTTCTTTAACGGTGTTAATTTGAGAATTGAGTCATACTTTATCGTAACCTTGAATACGAGACAATAGGCTATTTCAAAATGTATTATAGAAAGTTATTTTTTTGCGCTAACCACGAATCAAATGCGGAACTTTCTAGTTGCAAACATTGTCTAGGATTCTATTCTACAATCTGCTCAGCCAATTGATTAATCAAAGAATCCACCTCAATTAACGCACTCATATACTCAACTACCATTCCAGCAAACCAAGGTCGTTTAGATAATTTGCTAGACCAACGAATATCTGATGCATGCATATTTTTAGCATCGCCTACACTATGGCAAGCCAGAGCCCATTGTGAATTATCTAATACAATTAAATAGTCATAACTATTTTCATTTTCTACAGGTCTTTCTGGCATGATGAATTTTTGTGTATCCACTACCATCAGATTTCCGCGCTCATTGGGCACTAGTCCCAAAAACCAATCGGGCGTGCCGACCAAAGGTGTAATATCCTGATTAGAAATATTGACAATACCGCCAAGTTTTATTAACGGTACAGCTAAAGGAAGGTTATTAACATCAAAAATTAAAGTCTGAAAATTTTCTTCAAGGGAATCTCTTAGCGAGCT
>JBMYPE010000137.1:0-5487 GCA_049600015.1 Kangiellaceae bacterium | reverse complement strand
CAGAAAATACCATAGCTTTTGATATTTTAAAATTACATAACGATCGAAACTGCATAGTCATTTTAAATAGCGAAGAGCTACAGTTGCTAGATTTAAGATCTTTAGAATTTGAAAAAATAACGGATATCAACTCTATCTACTTGCAAGATAAACCTCAATTTGTCGCCAAAAAAACATTGGTAAAAGATCTGAACGGAGATGGTTTGGATGACATTATTCTTCCGGATTTCAAAGAAGTGCATTTATTACTGCAACAAAAAGATTCCCTCAATAAATTTACTTTGTCAACTCTACCAGTAAATGCTGTAGTTGATATGAATACTTCCCAAATTAGTTTTTCTGAACAAAAGTACTTTATTCAAGACATCAATTTTGATGGCTTAAATGATTTTCTTTTTGTAAAAGATGGAAAGCTAAACTTCTTTAATCAAAAAGAACTAGGACAATTTTCTGAAGTTGCACAAATACTCGAACTCCCATTTGATTTTAGCGGTTTGCCTTGGTGGTTAAAAAGAGGCGCCGACGGAGAAACAGCCGATCAAAGTAACCTCAAACACAGCATGTTAGAAGGTATTCAAGATATCAACGGTGATGGTA
This sequence comes from Kangiellaceae bacterium, assembly GCA_049600015.1. Taxonomy (GTDB): domain Bacteria; phylum Pseudomonadota; class Gammaproteobacteria; order Enterobacterales; family Kangiellaceae. The sequence continues at coordinate 4,890 of JBMYPE010000137.1, read as the reverse complement.
TTTTAGATATTATGGTGAAAAAAACGGAGAGCAGTGGCGTTTTAGATAGAGAAATTAGTTATGATTTCTTTTACGGCTATGATAAAGCTGGAACTTTAAGTTTTAATAAGGAACCAGACACCCATATCTCTGCAGAAGGAACTTTATCAAATTTAAAATTAATTGATATGAATCAAGATAATAAAATGGAAATTTTGGTTTCTTCTTTTGACATTGGTGTCTCTCAAATTATCGGTGCTTTATTATCAGGTAGCATTGATCAGGATGTTTTTATATTCTCATTAGATAACAAAGACAAATACGGAGAGGAACCAATATTTGAAGAGGAAGTATCGTTAAGCTTTAGTCTATCTTCTGGGCAATCAGGTCAACCCGTTATTATGACGGTGGACTCTGATGGTAATAAACAAAAAGATATTATTCTATCAGTAGGTGAAAAACGGCTAAATGTCTTTCACGGATTAGAAAAAAATGAAGAAAGTGATGAAATGTTTAATTCTCGATTTAAAAGGCATAGAACAAAATTACCTGCAGACGGAAACATGATTGTTGCTAGCGACCTAAATCAAGATGGAAAAGATGAGTTAATCATCCGTTATGGTAAGCAGGATGATGCTGAGTTAAAAAATAAGATCGTTATTTTAACTGCTAAGTAAATTATTTACGTGAAATAAAAAACATCAAATATCTGAACTCTCAGCGTCGTTCTTCGTTTCCTCACTTTCACCGGGAAATACCAACTCACCACTAGAAAAACTCGTACCAAAAGTTAACGCTGAAGTAGTGACTTGTCTAATCGCTGATTCTAACTCTTTTTTTGTGATTGAGGACAAAGGGTGAATAAATGCAGCATAGAGGATGTCATCACCAATGGCATAACGAGCATCAAGGACTGTGTGATAATTTGCTCTTAAAGCCAATTCTAGTAACTCTACCGATAAATCTGAAGTGTTTGCAATGGGAGTGATTATTCTCATGCGGTCGGCAGTACTATCCCAAACACAATAGAGATTAACTTGATTATATTTGAAGCTAATAACATCATTTTCAATTTTGGCAGACTTAGTATAATTTTGAATGGATTCAAAAAGAGTCTCAGGCGTCATCTTGCTATTTTCATTGGCAAAAGTTAACTGAGAGCTTATTAAAACAACTAGAACAAGTATTATGCGTGTCATGTAAATTCCTTTTTGAGTCTATTAAATTGTTAGAGTAACACTGATAAACGTCATTGAATATAGACTATAGGATAAATATTCAAAACGCGTATAATCTTAAATTCAAATTATCGCAACCCGATCTACACTGAATTGTCTAAGAGAATTATGAATGATATCTAAAAGCTCGATATATAAAACAGCCATATTTATTTTTATAATGATTGGTTACCTACTAGTTTTTCAGCAGTTTAAAACAATTGATGCTACGCCGTTCGAATCGGGTGGAACGAACGAAATAAAAAATAACGAAGGATTTAATGCTAAGAGAGCTTTTGAAGATCTCTCCCATTTACTACTAATTAATAATAAAGAACAACCTCACCCTGTTGATAGCATTGAAAATGAAATTGTCGCAAAACGAATTATATCAACAATGCGTAGTTTGGGTTATCAGGAAGAAATCCAAAAACAAGAATTTTGTCTCGACCATAAAAATGGCTCTGCAAAATGTGCATTAATCAATAATATTATCTTTAGATTAAATGGTTCAACACACGCCAATAAAACGACTGACAATCATTCAAATCAAGCCATCTTATTATCCGCACACTATGACTCTGTTAATGCGGCCCCAGGAGCGAGTGATGCAGGAACTGCAGTCGCAACATTAATTGAAATAGCTCGACTTTTGTCTGACAAGCCGCAAGCAAGAAATGATATTGTCTTTCTATTTAATGATGGAGAGGAGGCAGGTTTATTAGGGGCCCGAGCATTTATGGAAAACCACCCCTATGCAAAGGAAATAAAATGGGTACTTAATTTAGACGCGATAGGAAGTTCTGGCCGTAGTTTGATGATTGAAACCGACAATAGCAATGCAGAGCTAACTAAAGTGTTTGCTAAAGTCACCGAACAATCTAGCCCAAGCCCAATTGCTAGCTCATTTATTTCGTTTCTATGGGAGAATATGCCTAGCGATACAGATATGACTATTTTTAAAAAGCATGGATTAAGCGGTTTAAATTTTATTAATTTAGAAGGCTCTGCTCATTACCATACACCTTTAGATAATCTACAGAATGTTGATTTAGGTAGCTTACAAGAGCATGGAAACAATTTGTGGTTGCTAATAGAAGAACTTAAAAATAAACCTATCGAATCAAACACTTCATCTGAACAAGCGTTCTATCAAGATATTATTGGTTACGGTGTGATTCAATGGAAGCAAGCGATTGGTATTTTTGCTTCAGTTATTTCGTTAGTTTTATTACTAACAATATTAGTGTTAATGAAAAAAGATATTTATAAATTCTGGTATTCTTTTATTTCTACGCTATTCATTTTAGTTTTTATACTAGTTGTTGCGATCATTAGTGCTGTTGCTTTAAAAAAAGGCATTCAGTTTGTTAGTTTTAAAATTAACGGTACGGCCGAGCCATGGTTCAGCCAGTTCTTACCAATGCAGTTTTTCTTGATTGCTGGCATTTTTACTATTTTGGTATTAAGTTACGAGTTAGTAAAAAATTATGTTTGTTACCCGCTACTCGTCCTTTTGCTTCCAATCGCACTATGTATTATTGCAACCTTAAGTGCTATCTTTATTCCTAAAGCCTCAGCGATTTTTATTATTTCATCTGTTTTATACTTAATCACATTGACGCCGCTTTTTATCACGCAATTTAGAAACAGTTTTATAGCAGAAAGAAAACTCTATCGCTTTACGGGAATAATATTAGCCAGCATATCAATTCTTATATTCACGCCAAGTCTTTATTTATTAGAGGTAATGATGAGTTTTTATTGGACACCTGTCATCGGCTTTTTTATTGCTATTATTTTTGTAAATGCAGTTTCTCTAGCATATTCAGGTAGTCAAAATAATAGTTTAGTAGCGCGAAAAAATAAATCACTTAGCAGTTATATTCAGCAACTTGAATTAATATCTTTAGATAAATTGGCCTTAGGATGCTTTTTTGTAGCTTGTTTTTTTTGGTTGCTATTAACACCTGTTTACACTACTAACACCCCAAACTCTCTTAACCTTCAATATCTACAAGTCAACTCAACTGGTCAACCACAAGCTTTTATTCTTGCGGAGAGTGAACTAGAAAAATTAAACTTTGAATTACATTCAAATTTAAAAACGAATGGAGAAATAATAATATCTAAAACTAAACCTTGGTCTTCTAATCAATATATTAATAAACCTATCGAATCATTAGAACTAAAACCAATCTCAATCAAAGTACTAACTAATGAAATAAAAGGCGACTCTCGGTTCGTCACAATACAACTAGAAAGCGAAAACAAGAGTATTAATGACATAAAAATATTCATGCCACTGAATGCAAAACTAAAAACGATTCGCACTGCTTCAAACTCAATAAATTATACAGATGATAATATACAAGCTAGAGATTTTTATGGTTTTCATTGTATTGGAAAGAGCTGTGCTAATTTAACCCTAAATATTGAAACTGAAATTGACACACCATTTAATTTGAAGCTAATAGAAACACGAAAGGGACTCCCTCCTAGTTTAAATAATCTTAACTCTTTAAGAGGGGATAAACTAATTGAAAAAGGCAAAGGTGATAGGCAAGTGATTAGTCAAGAGTTGAGGTTGTAGGTATATTTTTCAGGCAGTAAGATTTTATCTTTCCCACCTGCCTACCATTACAATTTAGTTATTACTTCTTTACCCAACCTTTCCCCTGAGGTTTTATATAATTCCCTTTAAGCGTTTTTGACATCGCTTTTTCGCCACCCACTTTTGCCACTTGGGACAATGCGATTTTTTTGCTTTTCGCAATATTCTGATATCTAGTTTTACGCTTTTGATTCACTGAAGCGACTAGCTGTTTCACATCGCTAGGGGCAGCCTTAACAAAGCCAATATAACCATTCGCTTGCTCCCCTATGATGCCAGCTTTTTTAGCACTAGCAAGATCCGCAGCTGAAGCATGCATGCTGAAAGCTGATATAAAAATAATGCTGCAAACTATTAGAAACTTATTAATTAAATTTTTCATTCTGTTTTCCTCTATGGTATTTAGGGTTTGTTTGTGTAGTAACTAAGACACTGAGTCGTTAAGCACTTAAAACAAGCCTTCTTCATCTTCAAACATTTCTTCTACTTCTTTTTCAACAACAATTCTAATTTCATGTTTAATGGTGACATTCATATCAATTTTAATTGGCTCCGAAGCTTCAATTCTAACGGTTGGATTACAGCCGTACAATATAGATAAACTCGCCAGAATAAGTAGTTTTTTTATCATTTTAGACTCCATTTATTGATTTTCTCAAACGATGAGAAAGGTTATAAGTCATTTTAACTGAATACATCCTGAATTATTATGACGCCAATGTCTATTATTGATTTAACTTGTTCAATTTCGCTTTTTCTATGATGGACTTCTCAAAATCACCTGTGAGAAATACCGACTGGAATACGTCAGAAAGTTCACCATTAAGATTGAGGTCAAAGTCAATTGGATAACCATCATATAGGCTCGGGTTTGAGCCTAGCAAGTGTAGTTTAATTTCATACGCACCTTCTTTATTATAGTTGATCGTTCCCTCAAGCTTGTCGTAATGAAAATCTTGCAACGCATGTAATGCGATGTTCGCTTCAACATCCTCTTGGTTTTGGCCGGAATCATATTTGAGAATGCCAGGTCTGTTTGAACTAAAGTGACCATTCTCTACAACATATTGCTTTTCTTGT
>JBMYPE010000136.1:0-5536 GCA_049600015.1 Kangiellaceae bacterium | reverse complement strand
AATGCCATTTTGTAGCTTCTGCTCAGACAGGTTTGCATGAAAATGGTCGAGAAACGTGGGGACAATCCATAATCGTTTCACATTCTGGCGAAACGCTTGCGGAACTAAAGGATGGTGTGGGGTACACACTGCAAACTATCGACAAGAAAAAACAAGATACTAACCGTAAAGATTTTCCTGTTCTCAAACATCAAAAATTACACAATTAGTTTTAGAAGTGAATACTTATGAGTAAAAAATTAATTAGCGACAATCCATCTAATAAATCCGCTGCTGAGTTCCTCAATGAATTAGCAATTGATAAAAATATAATCGATAAAACGCTTTCATCTATGATGAGTAATCAAATAGATTTTGCGGAATTATATTTTCAATCAACAAAACAAGAATCTTGGTCTTTAGAGTCAGGTATTGTAAAAAGTGGTAGCTATTCAAGCGATAAAGGCGTTGGTATTAGAGCACTAAATAATGATAAAACCGGGTTTTCTTACACAGAAGAAATCGATGCCGAATCGCTATCGCAAGCAGCAACAGCGGCAAAATCTATTGCTAAAGCGTACAAAGATTCCTCAGAAAAAATACTAATAGAAGATAAAAAAATTAAGGCCAACATTAAGTCGCTTTATCATTCCAATGATCCATTAATGAGCTTAACAGAAAAAGAAAAAATTGATATTTTGCATCGCGTTGATCAATTAGCAAGAAAAAAAGAAGAGCGGGTTAAAGAAGTCATGGCTTCTATATCTGGGATGTATGAAAAAATATTAGTCTGTGCAACGGACGGAACTTTTGCGTTTGATATAAGACCGCTGGTTAGAATCGGAGTTACTATATTAGTAGAAAAAAATGATAAAACAGAACGTGGTAGCTCTGGTGCGGGTGGAAGAGATACATTTCAAATACTAACCGATGCACTATTAAACAAATTGGTTGATCAAGCTATCAATCAAGCCAATATCAATCTAGATGCAATCGACGCTCCTGCGGGAGTCATGCCGGTGGTATTAGGTAGTGGCTGGCCCGGTGTATTATTGCACGAAGCAATAGGCCATGGATTGGAAGGTGATTTTAACCGTAAAGGCTCTTCCGCATTTAGTGGGAGAGTGGGACAACAAGTTGCATCAAGTTTATGTTCTATAGTGGATGATGGCACACTCTTCGGCAGAAGAGGTTCTCTTTCAATGGATGATGAAGGCACGCCGAGCCAATCCACAACCTTAATAGAAAACGGTACCTTATGCGGTTACATGCAAGACAAAATGAATGCAAAGTTAATGGGGAATAACCTGACTGGTAATGGGCGTAGAGAATCTTATTCATGCCTACCAATGCCTCGCATGACAAATACTTATATGTTAGCCGGAGAAAGTGAAAAAGAAGATATAATTAAGTCCGTCAAAAAGGGGATTTACGCACCTAATTTTGGTGGGGGGCAAGTCGACATTACTTCCGGAAAATTTGTGTTTTCTACCAGTGAGGCTTATTTAATAGAAGATGGAAAAATTACAACACCTGTTAAAGGCGCAACTTTGATAGGGGACGGGCCGGAAGTCTTAACAAAAGTAAGTATGGTAGGAAATGATTTGGCGCTGGATGCCGGTGTAGGCATTTGCGGGAAAGCTGGGCAAAGTGTACCAGTAGGTGTTGGTCAACCAACCTTAAAAGTTGATGAGTTAACTGTCGGCGGAACAAGGTAATCATCAGGGCAATTATTATGAGTGTAAATCGCAGAAAGGGTAGATATAAGTCGGCAAAAGAATTTGAACAGGAATCAGAAAGCCTAGAAAATTTTGTGAGTAAAACTCAATTAAAAAAGCAATCGCTTAATCTTAAAAAATTTGGACTCGAATTAACTAACCTTAAAAAAAGTGTTTTAGAGAAGATGCCAATTGGCGAAGTCACGCTGAGGAGCTTATTAGACTTTCAAAAAATGACAACTAACCTCGCCAGAAAACGACATCTGATGTTTATTGGCAAATGTTTAAGAAGTGAAAATGAAGCTGAAATTCGAGAATACTTAGAAAAATTAGATAGAGCTCATATTAGCACAATGAAATTAAATGAAGGTGATTCAATAGCTGAATCAGATCCAGAAGACAAATCTAGTGAAAATCAACTTTTTGAGCGACTTATTGATGCAGATAATGACGCTATTGAATTATTTTTAAAAAACAATCATCAGCTTGAAAGACAAAATTTGAGACAGTTAATACGTAATTGCAAATCAACAAAGGTAGAAAAGAAAAAATCACAGGCTAAGGAAAAGCTCATGGATTATTTAAAGATCAATGCAGTATCAATTTAATCATAAATTTTAGACTTTCAGAGCCTATACAGAGAAAAGTGTAATGAACAAAAACATTAAAAATCTTTATGATAAAGCATCAGCAGATAATATCGATTTAAATAAAGAGAAAGATTTTTTTCATGCTTCTAGCTCAGAGTTACTAGAGCACGCAAAAAAACTTGGCGCTTCACAAGCTGAGTTTGGTTTCAGTAAAGATATTGGTTTGAGTGTTTCAGTGCGTAATCAAACTATAGAAACGTTGGAATACAATCGCGATAATAGTTGCGGAATAAGTGTTTATTTTGGTAATCAAAAAGGCAATGCCGCTACTAGCGATTTATCGTTAAGCTCATTAAAGCAAGCACTAGAGGCAGCATGTAATATCGCCAAATATACGCAACCAGATCCATTTACCGGCTTAGCAGATAAAAACTTAATGGCGACCAAAGCAGTTGATTTAAACCTCGATCATCCCATGCTAATTACTGCTGAAAAAGCAAAGAGATTAGCGCTAGAATGTGAAGGAGTTGGTCTGAATTATAGCGATAAAATTACTAATAGTGAGGGGGCTTCTTTTAGTAGCCACAGAAATATTCACTATTATGCTAATTCCCATGGGTTCTCAGCCATTACGCCTTCCACTCGTCACAGTCTCAGCTGTGTATTGTTGGCCGAAGGAGCTAATGGCAAACAAAGAGATTATTGGTATAGCGCTGCGCGAGATTCCAAATCCTTAGAGAGCGGTAAAGTGATTGGTTCAAAGGCCGCTAAGCGGACGTTAGCTAGATTAGATTCAAGAAAAATATCAACACAAAAAGCGAAAGTCCTTTTTGTGCCAGAAATGGCAAGGACACTTATTGGCCACTTCAAAAGTGCGATAAATGGAACCAGTGTATATAGAGAATCATCCTTTTTGTTAAACAAGTTAGATCAAACAGTTTTCCCTGCATTTTTTAACCTACAAGAAAAGCCATTTATACAAAAAGGTTTAGCCAGTGCGTGGCATGATAGCGAAGGTGTTTCTACAAAAGAACAATTTATTGTCGAAAATGGAATTTTAAATACTTATCTATTGAACAGTTATTCCGCAAGAAAATTAAAAATGAATCCCACTGGACACGCTGGTGGAACCCACAATTTACATTTAAAAGACACTGGGCAAAGTTTTGAACAACTCATTAAAGAATTAGGTACAGGTTTGATAGTCACAGAAATGATGGGGCAGGGCGTCAACGCCATAACTGGAGATTACTCTCGCGGCGCATCTGGTTTTTGGGTGGAAAACGGAGAAATTCAACATTTTGTTGAAGAGATCACCATTGCTGGAAACTTGTTAGATATGTTTACAAATTTAGTAGCAATAGGTAACGATTTTGATTACCGCAGTAGCATCGTCACTGGGTCGTGGTTAATTCCGGAAATGACGATCGCGGCTGGTTAGCCAGTTTTATTGGAATGAAGACTAGACATAATCTAGCGGCAGCTGTGTAGTGGATTTTAATTCTTCCATGGCAAAACTAGAGCTAATATCGGAAAAATCAACTTTCGTAATTAACCGTTTGTAGCAAACATCAAAAGCTTTCATATCTGGAACAACCATGCGTAGTAGATAATCAATATTGCCGCTCAATCTATAAAACTCCATCACTTCAGACATACTTTCAATTGTCTCAGTAAAGTTATCTAACCAAGCTTGGTTATGCTGACTTGTCTTTACAAGAACAAAAACTGTTAATCCAACATTTAATTTTTCAGGTGAAGCGAGCACCACTCTTGATTTAATTACGCCGGACTTTTCCATAGCTTGAATTCTACGCCAGCATGGCGTTGTGGAGAGACCGACTTGAGTTGCGATATCGCTGACCGAGCAACTACCGTCTTTTTGTAAAATAGATAAGATGTTTTTATCGAACTTGTCCATGCTTATAGAAAATATATTTAAAGTAATTGCGTAATATTGAAATAATATACTATTAAAATTGTAAAAGTCCAAATATTGGAAAAATATTTCTCGTCTTAATGTGAAATAATATTCCATACGATTAATGTGAATTTTATTGAATGGTTAGTATATGAGCTTAGAGCAGTATTTTGACGAGTTTAGACAAAATGTAGTAGGCATAAATTTTCAGCATGAAGACAAAACTGTCATATATGCTGATTGGACAGCGTCTGGTCGATTTTATAAACCAATCGAGAGCTTTATTTCTAATCGCATCGGTCCGCTAATCGCTAATACTCATACCGAAGCAAGCTTTACAGGATGCGCCATGACTAAGCTTTATCATCAGGCGCAACAAATGATCAAGACACATGTTAATGCCAATGAAGCTGACATTCTAATCTGTGCGGGTGCTGGAATGACCACTGTGGTTAATAAGTTTCAAAGAATACTCGGGTTGAAAATTCCGGAACGCTATAATGCTTGCATCACCATGGAAGAGAATGAGAAACCTGTCGTATTTATTACTCATATGGAGCATCATTCCAATCAAACCACTTGGGAAGAATGTGCCGTCACAGTTGTCAGAATACCAGAAAACTCAGATGGATTACCTGATCACCATGCTCTCGTTGAGCTACTCAAGGAATACGCTGATCGTCCGATTAAAATTGGCGCCTTTACTGCTTGCAGTAATGTAACAGGCATCAAAGTTAACTATAAGCAACTAGCAAAAATAATGCATGAGCATGACGGTTATTGCTTTATAGATTTTGCTGCTTCTGCGCCTTACGTGGAAATTGACATGCATCCAAGTGAGCCCTTAGAAAGGTTAGATGCAGTTATGTTTTCGCCACATAAGTTTGTTGGAGGTCCCGGTAGCTCTGGTGTTTTAGTCTTTAATAAAACCCTTTACTCTAATAAAGTACCTGATCATCCTGGCGGTGGAACTGTGACTTGGACAAACCCGTGGGGAAAACATCATTTTTATGATGACATAGAAACCAGAGAAGATGGTGGTACACCCGGTTTCTTACAAGTGATTAGAACCGCTTTGTGCATTCAGGTCAAAAACCAAATGGGTACCGATAAAATCCAGCAAAGAGAAAAAGAGTTAGTTGATATTTTATTCAGCGGATTGGAAAAAATACCCAACCTAAAAATATTACATAAGCGTCATAAAAATAGATTATGTGTTATTTCATTTTATATTCCGGACATACATTTTAATTTGATCGTTCGTTTACTTAGTGACCGATTTGGTATTCAAACGAGAGGCGGCTGTTCATGTGCTGGAACTTATGGAC
>JBMYPE010000135.1:0-5536 GCA_049600015.1 Kangiellaceae bacterium | reverse complement strand
ACGTCAAAATATACCTGTAAAACTGGTAAAAATTATGAGAGCATCTAACCTTTAATACTCCAATAATTACCATTATTCAAGGTGACATATCCCATGACCAAACTTTTGATGATTCTTATACTTATTTTTTCTACCAGTGTATTTTCCCAAACTCCTAGCGAAAAATTCTTTGATCATTTAAAACACTACTGTGGTCAAACTAAGGTTGGTAAGAGTGTATTTCCCGCCAATAAAGACGATTCGTTCTACGGAAAGAAGTTGGTTATGAATGTAGAGAGTTGTACGGATAAGGAGATCAGAATTCCTTTTAGTGTGGGCGAAGATCATTCTAGAACTTGGATATTAACCAAAACAGAAAAAGGATTATTATTTAAACACGATCATCGACATGCGGATGGTACTCCTGATGAATTAACTATGTATGGCGGTTATTCTGATAATAAAGGGAGCGCTTTATCACAGAACTTTCCTGCGGATAAAGAAACAAAAATTCTTGTCCCAAAGGGTAAAACAAATGTTTGGCATCTCACAATTGACAAAGACAAACAACAATTTATTTATTATTTAGAGCGACACAGTAAGCCGCGTTTTAAAGCAATTTTTGATTTAAAATAATCGATTTGAAATGAGCCGTTTGAAATAACGGTTTTAAAATATCAAGAATAAAAAATTAAACGCGTTTTATGTCAGCACCCATTATATGAAGTTTTTCTTCTATGCATTCGTAACCACGATCAATATGATAAATGCGATCGACAATAGTCGCACCATCAGCGACCAGCGCAGCAATCACCAGACTTGCAGAGGCTCTTAAATCAGTCGCCATCACCTGTGCACTTTTGAGTTGGTCCACACCTTTGCAGATAGCATTGTTCCCCTCAATTTGAATATCAGCTCCCATTCGTTGCATTTCACTCACGTGCATAAAACGATTTTCAAATATTGTTTCCGTCACTATGCCAGTTCCTTCCGCAACAATATTTAACGCAGTAAATTGCGCTTGCATGTCAGTTGGGAAACCAGGATAGGGAGCGGTTTTAACATTAACGGCTTTTGGTCTTTTACCGTGCATATCAAGTTCTATCCAATCTTTACCTGTTTTAATTTCTGCTCCCGATTCCTCAAGTTTTAATAACACGGAGTCGAGCAACGTTGGATCGGTATCACGGACTCTGATTCGACCACCAGTAACGGCCGCGGCGATTAAGTAAGTGCCCGTTTCAATTCGATCAGGCATAACATTATGGTGAGCGCCCACTAACTTTTCCACACCTTCGATAGTGATAACGTCAGACCCTGCGCCGGTAATTTTGGCTCCCATAGCAATTAAAAAATTCGCCACATCGACTACTTCTGGCTCTCTTGCAGCATTTTCGATGACTGTTGTGCCTTTTGCCAAAGTAGCTGCCATTAGTATATTTTCGGTAGCTCCAACGCTAACAATATCCATGCATATTCTAGCGCCTTTCAGACCTTCAGGCGCTCTTGCTCTAACGTAGCCGTCAGTTACATCAATTTCTGCTCCCATAGCCTCCATTCCTTTAATATGAAGATCTACAGGGCGGGAGCCAATTGCACACCCTCCCGGCAGGGAGACATCAGCCTCACCAAACTTTGCTAACAATGGTCCCAGCACTAATATGGATGCCCGCATTGTTTTCACTAAGTCATAGGGTGCTTCAAATGTAGTGATCGTTGCGGTATCAATTTGAACTGTCATATTTTCGCCCAACATCACAGAGTTCCCCATGACACCTAGAAGTTCTAATGTAGTCGTTACATCATTTAAGTGGGGTACGTTTCCAATGGTGGTTGGGCCTTCCGCTAATAAAGTAGCCATTAGAATGGGTAAAGCAGCGTTTTTTGCGCCTGAGGTTCTTATGCTGCCATCTAGACGAGCACCACCTGTTATTTGTAATTTATCCATTTCTTTCTCTTTATTATCTATATGTACGTATTTTTTCATTTTATTTTACCATTCTTGAGGTGCATGTGATTGCTTTAATCAAATGAAGATAAAATAAAACTCTGTCAAAATGATGTCTAAAAAGTGAATTTTACAGACATGAATTGATAAACTTTATTTTGACTGCGAATGTTCTAGTTTGGTTTTAGTTTTAATTGACAAAGCATGCAGTTCGCCACTTGCTATTTCAGCTTGAACCGCAGCGTAAACCATTTGCTGTCTAGCGACAGCACGCTTGCCTTCAAAATCATCGGAAACAACATAAACTTCAAAATGATATCCATCACCAGCGACCTCAACAATTTCGCAAGAAATCACTGCTTCAATTTTCGCTTTTATTTCAGATTCGTTCATTGTCTAACTCTTTAATTAAAACTGCGCGAAAGCGCAAAAGTCCGCTATTGTACCTGAAATAATGTCACATGCAATTTTGAAACAATGCTGTATAATCGGCGTTTTTTCGCTCCAAAGAATAAATAATAAGAGTATCTCAGTCACTGCTTGAAACAATTACAGGCTTGATAAAAATAAATTTTGCGTCCACTATATTAATAATATTCATATAAACATTAAAGATATCAAGCGCTTACTTAAACACTTTGATAGATAGGAACCCTAATTACTAATGCTGCTGTATTTTGCTATGGTCATTTGCGGAATTTCGCTACTCGTCTGGAGTGCGGACCGATTTACTGACGGCGCTGCGGCGATAGCTAGAAATTTTGGGATATCACCTCTCGTAGTAGGGCTTACCATTGTCGCTATGGGCTCATCTGCCCCAGAAGTCGTTGTGTCAATGAATGCCGCGTTAAATGAAACCCCAGGACTAGCTCTAGGAAACGCGATTGGTTCTAATATCGCCAATATCGCCATGGTTTTAGGGATCACCGCATTAGTGGTACCTTTAAAAATACAGTCTGCGACCCTTAAAAGAGAAATTCCGATACTCTTTTTTTTCATGCTGTTGGTTTTCTATTTACTTTCTGATCTCATTCTTTCGTTTTCCGATGGCATCATATTAATTACCAGTTTAGTCGCATATCTAGGTTGGTTGATTTACGTTGCGACAAAATCTCGTGCTCAACTTGATTCATCAACCGATGAATGCGACTTAATGTTAAGTGAAATAATAGACGAATTGCCTGACGAAATGCCTAATAGTAAGGCAATCATTTGGATTGTTATTGGGTTAGTTATTTTGCAAGTTAGCTCCAAAATGCTAGTGTTTGGTGCAACCAATATAGCCTACATGTTTAATGTGACTGACTTTGTTATTGGCATCACTATTGTCGCGGTAGGCACTAGCCTTCCCGAACTCGCTGCATCAGTATCGGGCGTAATGAAAGGTGAGCACGAGTTAGCGATTGGCAATGTTATCGGCTCTAACATATTTAACTTATTGATAGTGTTAGGTATTCCAGGTCTGATCACTTACGTTCCGATTCCTGCAAATATACTTGAATTAGATTATGCGATTATGTTTGGATTAACTGTTGCCATGTCCATTATGGCATGGGGACGACGAGGAAAACCTGGAGAAATCAATAGGTTAGAAGGTGCGCTGCTACTAATTTGCTTTATTGGTTATCAATCTTATCAATTATTCATAAATAACTAGTTTATTGCTACATCAAGTAAATATCTTAATAGGTTTAGTTCTCTAATTAATTTATAATTCACTAATAACGTTTTTTCCCAACAAACTCTTCAAGTAAAAATTAAAATTCGCCTATGAGCAATAACTACATCACTCTCGGAAAAGCCGTTGTTGAAATTGAGAAACTGGCTATAGAAACACTTTCAACACGAATAAATTCCGATTTTGCTAAATCATGTGAAGTTTTACTCGCTTGCCAAGGGCGTATTGTCGTGATTGGCATGGGCAAGTCAGGTCACATAGGCAAAAAGATAGCGGCTACTCTCGCTAGCACTGGCAGCCCTGCTTTTTTCGTTCATCCGGGAGAAGCTAGTCACGGTGATTTAGGCATGATCACCGATAAAGACGTTGTAATTGCTATTTCTAACTCTGGCGAAACAAATGAAATCATCAGCCTATTACCTGTGATTAAACGACTAAATGTCCCGCTCATTAGTATGACTGGGAAAGTAAACTCTGCATTATCTAAGTTTGCCAATGTCAACTTGGACTGTAGTGTCAGTAAAGAAGCTTGCCCAATGAACCTTGCGCCTACCGCGTCAACCACTGCAACATTGGTCATGGGTGATGCGCTCGCCGTCTCTCTTTTGGATGCTCGAGGTTTTACCGAAAATGATTTTGCTCTTTCTCATCCAGGCGGAAGTTTGGGAAGAAAACTTTTACTAAAAGTGGAAGATGTTATGCATCAAGGGAATGACGTACCTATTGTAACTGAGGCAACTAGTGTGAGCGATGCGTTGCTTGAAATAACCAACAAAAGACTGGGTATGACCTGTGTTGTTAACAAAGATCACCAATTGATAGGCATATACACTGATGGCGATTTGAGAAGAACATTAGCAAATAATTTGAACTTAAATCAGACCTCGATTGACAAAGTAATGACTAAAGGTGGAAAAACTATTTCAGCTAATCAATTAGCCGCGGAAGCTTTGCAAATAATGGAGAATAATGCAATCAATGCATTAGTGGTCGTTGATACCAATCATACTCCTATTGGTGCACTTAATATGTATGACTTACTAAAAGCTGGCGTTGTTTAAATATTTTTTTCACCTCTTAATAAAACTAACAAAAAAACTCATGAAAAATATATACGATAAACTTAAAGAAAATCCTGACTTAAAGGCAAAAGCGGAGTTAATCAAACTTGTTATATGCGATGTCGATGGGGTTTTAAGTGATGGAAAAGTATATTTCGGTAATGACGGAGAAGAATTAAAAACATTTAATATTAAAGATGGTTTGGGTATAAAACAAATGTTAAACAATAGCATTGAAGTTGCCATAATTACTGGAAGAGAATCAAATATTGTCGCTCGCCGAGCAAAAGAATTAGGCATTCGCAGGGTTTATCAAGGTAAAAAGGACAAAATATCTAGCTACAATGAAATTCTTTCCGATCTCAATCTTGAGCCTAATCAGGTCGCACATATCGGTGATGATTTACCAGACTTACCATTAATGACACGTTCCGGGCTTGGCATATGCGTGGCGGATGCGCACTTTTTTGTCAAACAAAATGCTGATTGGTCAACCTCCAAAATTGGTGGCAATGGTGCAGTGAGAGAAGTCAGCGATTTACTTTTACAATCACAAAATAAACTAGAAAGCATTTTGCAAAATTATATTAGTTAAAGATAAGACTGTTCAATGAAAAGACTAAAGCTAAATCGATGGTTGATTGCACTAATAACAATTGCTATGACAGCGTTAGTTTTTATGCCCGACGAAAAAAAAGTTAATATACAGATAGATAGTGATCACCCAGAAGCTGATTACACGATGGAGCAAGTTACCATAACGCAATTCTCAAAATCAGGTGAACAAAATCATAGATTAACGGCTCAAAAAATGATTCATTATAATGAAATATATAGTGCCGATGGAGAACGAAATTTTGAAGCACCAAA
>JBMYPE010000134.1:0-5545 GCA_049600015.1 Kangiellaceae bacterium | reverse complement strand
AAGCAAAGTAACAAGCACATAATTGAAACACCAATACAAATAAAAAGCGTGAATTGTTTTCGTTCTATCTGTTCAGCTAAGCTGGTTTGTAATTTAGTAATATATTCAATAAGTTTTTCTGCATTGTTTTTTTCTTTATTGATATCTATCTTGTTTGAATTTTGAATAATAAAATCAACATGAAGTTTTATCATTTTCCATTGCAGGCCATGCTCATCAATTGTGGCTAATTGATCTTCATGTTCCTGTATATAGAGATTTAATTCTTTTATCACTTTAGCATTATTTGAGTAATCAATTTGATTGACTAAAGCGATAAGTGTGCTCATTTGATCTTGTAGATATTTTGGCGTGTTTAAAGGGAGGTTAGCAAGAGATGCAATGAATCTATTAGATGTTTTTAACATCGTGGCTATCTGAATATATTGAGTTGTTTCGTCTTCGAATAGTCGTACGGTTTTAATTAGCTCATTTTTGCTTTTTTGCAATGATTGTAAGAGTTTTTCAATTTTTAACCGGTATAAAGCATGTTGGTCATAGTGGTAAATTGTTGGCGACACTGTCGAAATCGCTTCCAAAGAATATTTGAAAATTGTTTTACTTAGTTCACTTTGAATAAATTTATTTTGCTCTAGCGTTTGAATATCTCGATAGTTATTAACGGTAAACAAACTGGCTAACGCTAAAAAAGTTAATAGAAAAAACTCAGGCCAATACTTCACTGTGAGGTTCCTTGCTCTTTAATTTCGCCAGTGAAACTATGTAATAATGCAACAATATCGTTAATATCATCTTCTGATAGTTCGATCCCTAGTTGCATTCTACCCATTAACTTGACCGCATCATTTAATGTTGTTATCGAACCGTCATGAAAATAAGGGGCGGTTAAGGCAACGTTTCTGAGTGATGGTACTTTAAAGACATGTTTATCTTTCTCCAACTTGGTGATATTAAAGAGACCTTTGTCTTCTAAAAGATGGGTTGGTGCTTTATCCAGACGTCCTAGTTTTTGAAATAAATTACCTCCTATATTTCGTCCTTGATGACAGGTGATGCAACCATATTGTTTAAATTTATCTAGTCCTCTTATTTGTTGTTCATTAAGTGCTGAATCATCACCCAATAGATAGTTATCGATTGGAGAATTGTAAGTAATTAAAGATTCTTCATAGAGAGTGATGGCTTTAATGATATTCTCTTTAGTAATGCCATTACTATTCAATGCGTTGAACGCTTTGTTAAATACTGGTGCTCGTTTCAGTTTATCAATAATCTGAGGAAAGCTACTCGCCATTTCTACTGGGTTATGAATTGGGCCTGAAATTTGCTCAGATAGTGTGATGCTTCTACCATCCCAAAATTGTCTAAAGTTTAATGATGCATTGAGTACTGTGGGTGAATTTCTGTCACCTAATTTACTATTCACACCCACCGATTTTGGAAAGTTATCTGTACCGCCTTTACTAACAATATGACAAGAGGAGCAGGACACAGTATTGTCACTAGATAGTAAAGTTGAATCAAACAGTGCTTTGCCTAAAAGTACCCAGTCTTGATTAATTTGAGTAATGAGTGGTAACGGCTGCAATGCGCCGTATACTGGTCGTTCTTGGTAGTTGGTCTGAACATCGACCTCTTCGCTAATTTCTATGGGTTGCGTATATATGAAATAAACAGTAGTCAGAGCAAATATAAGCCCAATGATGGATAATACTGTTTGGCTATAATGTTCGGGCATGAAAGAAGGTAACTGTCATCCAAGTGTATATTCAAAATATAGTCCATAATTTGATATTTTGTGGTTAAATATGTAGTTTTGTTAGCCGGATTCCATCATCGTCTAATTGATAAATAGGAGAGTAAATACCTTAATATTCAATCGGTTGTATTAGGAAGTATTTGGTTAAGCATTGAAGAATTTTTCCACCGGATGATGCTTGCACAACAAGTTTTTAACGGGTTGATTTTCTGTTAAATCTAGTTATTAAAATACAAGTAAACAAAATACTCCATCCAAAGCTTCCTCCGCCACTGACGTATGTTTGTTTATCGTATTCAACTTTAACTTCTTTTCCTTGCTTGGCTCTCTTTTTGAACGCTTGCAATTCAAGAGCTAAATTTTTAGTCATTAATTCAGACGCTTGCGTAAAACTATTGGTGCGCATTTTTCGATTTTCTTTTTCAAAATTAATAGCTGTATGATTGCGTGATTTTTTATGAGCACCCGGCGCTCTAAAGAGTAATTTACGAGTTTTAACATCAAACACCGCAGTATCAACAAAGGTTTGAAATTCTGTAGATTCACCTTTTACAATGTATGCTCCTACAATCGTCCAGTAAGCTAGTGATGATTGACGCATTTCATGAATAGACACTTGATCATAGGAAACCAAAGCCATCACATCAACACCATAAAGTGATGCAACTTGTTCGACCGTGACAAAGCCTTTGCCTTGCTTAAGATAAAGCTCTGGAATAATTTGAATATCAGCAACACTTTTATCTGAGCGGAATTTTTCTGCCACCTTGTTCAGTAACATTTGTTTTTCAACTTCGGTTAAGGAAAAACGACTATCAAAAGTTGATTCTGGAATAAAAGCAATGCCCACTTTTAAAGGGAGTTTTAAAATGGGTAATTGATCTTTTTTATGAGAAATAATTTCTCCTTTCGGATATAAGTAACCAACGAGATTACTTGAAGTCCCTCTCTTTTGTTGGTTAGTCATGCAAGCTGATAAACTAATAGATAGTAAGCCAATAAGTAATAAACGACATTTCATTGGTGCAACCTCAATTTCTGAATTTTAGATTGTGATTTGAATTTTGCTGGCAGTATTGTTTGAAATTAGGAGAGATAACAACAAATGCGAATGAAGTCTAAACTGCTATTACCTTCAGTATCATCGAGTGCTACTTTAGAAATATTTAAGTCTCATTCGATTAAGGTGAATAAGAATATTTTGTTTTTGCATAAACATAATCAAGTACAAAATATTATGTTATAGTTAAATTTATTCCCATTTTAGAGTCGTAATATTTTGAAATTCTCTCAGCGTAACATGTCAAAATTTAACACTTTCTTCTTCATCCTGATAAATGCAATTATTTTTTCAACGAGTGCTATTGAGAGTATTTCTCTAAATAAAAGTATTGAAAAAGATTACCCTGCCTTACAGGAAATTTATAAGCACTTACATAGCAACCCAGAACTATCAAAGCATGAAGTGAAAACAGCACAATTTATGGCAAAGAAGCTTCGAGCATTAGGTTATGAAGTAACTGAAAAATTTGGCGGTGAAGGGATTGTTGCCGTTCTTAAAAATGGTGATGGGCCGACTTTAATGCTTAGAGCGGATATGGATGGTTTGCCGGTTTTAGAAGAAACTAATCTTGATTACGCCAGTAAAATAATAACCCAAAACGATGATGGAAGAGACGTGCCAGTAATGCATGCCTGTGGCCATGATGTTCACATGACTGTTTTACTCGGAACTGCGCAGCAAATGGTTAAACTAAAAGATCAATGGAAAGGTACACTTTTATTGATTGGACAGCCTGGTGAAGAAATTAGTTGGGGCGCTAAAACGATGCTCAAAAAAGGTCTGTTTACAAAATTCCCCATTCCGGATTTTAATCTAGCTATGCATGTTGCTGCAGATCTGCCGGCCGGAAAAATCGGATATGTAGAAGGCTATTCAATGGCGAATGTTGACTCTGTTGATATCATTGTCAAAGGCAAAGGAGGACATGGTGCCTATCCACACAAAACAAAAGATCCGATTGTGATTGCTGCGGCAATTATTATGCAACTTCAAACCATTGTCAGTCGTGAGTTGTCGCCTCTTGATTCTGCCGTAGTGACCATAGGTTCAATTCATGGTGGAACTAAACACAACATTATTAGTAATCAAGTGAAGTTGCAGTTAACTGTTCGTTCTTATGCCGATGAAACGCGTAGCTATTTATTAAATCGCATTAAAGAAATTAGTGAAGGTGTTGCTCACACTGCTGGAATGCCTGATGATTTATTACCAAAGGTAGAGGTCAAGGCTGAACATACTCCTTCAGTTTACAATGAACCCAAATATACAAAAAGCATTACCACTAATTTAAAACGAACTTTGGGTAATGAAAATGTTGTTGAAGTTTCTCCGGTGATGGCAGGTGAAGATTTTGGACGATATGGGCGAACTAAAGAAAAAATTCCAAGTACGTTACTTTGGTTGGGTGCGGTAGACCCAAATGTATATCAAAGAGCCAAAAAGGAAAAACAATCCTTACCTTCGCTTCATTCGGCAAAATTTGCTCCTTTACCTGAACTTACCATCTCGACTGGTGTAAAAGGTATGACCGAAAGCGCCTTGATGTTATTGAAAAAATAATTGATTTTAAAAGACTAAGTTACCGCTTGTTTGTAATAACGGGCGGTACGCAAGAATCATTTTACCTCTCTATTTATTCGTCTTATCGCAATTTTTTAAATTATTCTCCTATAAATGATACACTATCAGGTAATTAACACAATTTAACGAGCGTTGATTTAAGCGCTTCTACTGTCTGTCACAATAACTTGTTACTTTACCGAGAGTCAAAAATGATTGAGGGGATATTTAATATGTATTTTAATGATTACAAAAAAGCGCATCATTCAAATAATACAAATAAATTTTCTTTAATAAACTCATTCATTGTAATTGTTAGATCATTTTTATCTCTGAGTTTGTGTTTAGTCATTGCCTGTGGTGGATCTGAGTCGACGATGGAGGAAAGTGCGCCTGTTCTGGCAAGCGCTGACTTGGTTAAGTTTTCATTTTTAAAAGCATACAATCCTGATTTAGATGAAGATGTGCATTTATCAATCAGTGGTAATCAAATAACGGGAAGAATCAAAACAAATATTAGCGTTGAAGGTTTGGTTGCAACTTTTGGACACGATGGTAGCGAAGTCTTGGTGAATAATATTGTTCAGGTTAATAGTTCATCGGTAAATGATTTTACAGATATAGTCACTTATTCTATCAAGTCAAGCGATGGAATTATCAACGATTTTCAAATTGATTTAACCAAGTTTACCGGTTTACCTATTATTTATCTTTCAACCGATGATAATGCTCCAATCGACTCCAAGGATGAATATGTAAACGGAAACGTTACTCTTGACGGAGGAAGATATAACGAAAGTGTTTCGCAAATCGAAATGAAAATTAGAGGAAGAGGGAATTCTACTTGGGGTTTGCATCCTAAAAAACCGTTTCAAATGAAACTTGATGATAAAATGGAATTTCTTGGTATGCCGTCGGATAAAAAATGGTTATTTCTTGCTGAGTATTCAGATAAAACAATGCTGAGAAATACGATCGCATTTGAAATGGGACATATCAGTCATCTTGATTGGACACCCGAAAGTACTTTTGCAGAAGTTTATATTAACGAGACCTATAACGGCACTTATAACATTACACAAAAAGTAGAAGAATCTGATAACCGAGTTGCATTGGGAGACACTGGATATTTATTGGAAATTGACCAACTTGAAAGATTAGAC
>JBMYPE010000133.1:0-5562 GCA_049600015.1 Kangiellaceae bacterium | reverse complement strand
TTCTATGCAACTCACTCAATGATTGCTAGGTTATTTCTTAGACGATATATACTCATCAACATACTGAGCCAGTACATTCAAAGGCAATGCGCCATTCTTAAGTACTACTTCATGGAACTCACGAATATCAAATTTATCGGCTAACTCTGTTTGTGCCTTTTCTCGCAGTTCCAGAATTTTAAGCATTCCAATTTTATACGCTGTCGCTTGAGACGGCATGACGATGTGACGTTCTACCATTTTCACCGCATCTGGTTGAGGATTAGGGGTGTTGGTTACATAGTATTCAATGCCCTTTTCACGATCCCATTTCATTGCATGAATGCCGGTGTCAACAACCAATCGACATGCGCGCCATAGCTCCATTGCTAAGCGTCCAAAATCTGAATAAGGGTCGCTGTACATGCCAATCTCTTTAGGCAAATATTCAGAGTATAATCCCCATCCTTCGGTGTAAGCGGTTGAGCCACCAAATTTTCTAAATTTAGGAATTTCCTCTAACTCTTGAGCAATTGCTCGTTGCATGTGGTGACCTGGAATGCCTTCGTGGTATGCGAGCGCTTCCATTTGATAAGTTGGCATATCACTCATCCTGTACAGGTTTGCGTAATAAATACCTGGGCGACTTCCATCCATTGATGGGCTCTGATAAAAAGCTTTACCGGCTGATTTTTCTCTAAATGCTTCAACCGCTTTAACCGTTAAATCGGCTTTAGGTTTAACAATAAATAAATCATCTAAGCGAGTTTTCATTGTGTCGATCAATGCTGTCGCTTCTTTTAGATATCTTGCTCGACCTTCTTCGGTTTCATCATAATAAAATTGAATATCGTGACGCATAAACTCAAAGAATTCTTGTAAGTTTCCTTCGAAGCCGACTTTTTTCATAATGACTTCCATTTCGCCATGAATTCTAGCAACTTCGTCTAATCCAATTTGATGAATTTCCTTAGCGGTTAATTTAGTTGTGGTGGTTCTAGCGAGAGCATTATCGTAAAAGGCTGCTCCGTCTTTTAAGCGCCAAACACCATCAACCGTTCCTGCTTTTTCTTGTATTTTCTTGACCGCGGCTATTAAGTTTTCATAGGCGGGTTTAACATTTGACTTTAAAGACTCAGTCGCTCTTTTGATAAGCTCGTCTTTTTCTATCTGTTCAATACTTAATTTTTCAATTTTTGATTGAAAATCGGCTAATAAGGTACTTTTTTCACCTTCGCTAAAAGGTATTCCTGATATTAGGTTTTGGCTATCACTAATGACATACGGGTAAACAAAAGCTGGTGCAATAATGTCTTTTTCTGTTCGGATATTTAACCCTTCAATCACTTGATCAAATAATGGCTTTATTCTATCTAACCGAGCAATGTAGTCTTCTGCATCCTTTAAGTGTAAGATTGGGTGAGAATTAATTAACATGGATGGAATTTGAGAATG
Organism: Kangiellaceae bacterium; assembly: GCA_049600015.1. GTDB lineage: Bacteria > Pseudomonadota > Gammaproteobacteria > Enterobacterales > Kangiellaceae. The sequence continues at coordinate 4,128 of JBMYPE010000133.1, read as the reverse complement.
TATTCCAAACATTTGATTTAAGGGGTAATTATAATGACGCCACTTAAAATCTTCTATTTCTTCCATCAAGTTTTGCTTCATTAAATCCAAACTCACTTTAGTTTGAGGATCTAATTTACTCTCATCAATTTGATTAACAATCGCTAGGTTTTCTTTTGTAATCTCCAGCTCTCTCTCCGCGTTTTCCTCTGAAAAATCGTCCCACTTATCTTGATCAGTTTTTATTCCTAGGTAGGACTGAAACATTGGGCTACGCATCACGCCGTCCATAAATATTTTCTCAAAAAGCGCATTGGCTTTTTCAGACTCTGTCTGTTGTTTTTCAACCGCAGCAGTCGCTTCTTTTTCTGCGACAGGCTGAGTAGTCGACGCTGGTTTATCACAACCAAATAAGGCAGTTGATATGGCTGTGACTAAGAGTAATTTGGTGGGTAAACGCATGTTTTGCTCCAATCGATTAAGTAAACAGCGTAGTCTATCATAACCTTTAGGCTTTGTTGAAAACGCTAAATATAGGAATTGCAACATAATATGTTAGAATTTTGTAGTGATCAAAGTTTCTTCTTAATTCAACTTGTAGCTTGTAAAGGAAAACACTATGCGTAAACACCAATATGTAAAAGACTTGTTGATATTCAGTGTTTGTCTGTTTATCTCATTCATTACTTCAGTTGCTTCTGCTTCAAATACTCAGATCAAAAACCCGCTAGACATACTGAAGGATCAAGTTGACGCGTTTAATAAAAGAGACATAGGGCGCTTGGTGAAAAATGTGAGTGATGATTTTAAGTGGTATTCAATTACGGCTGATCAGTTATTAATCGAATCGAAAAACAAAGCAAGTTTTAAAGACGGTATGGAAAAATACTATCAGGCTAGACCACAAATAATCACCTCAAAGATTGATAGTTACGTGATAGATGGCAGCCGTATTAGCTTCAAAGAAGTGGTAAGTCATAAAAACAAAAAAGGAGAAATGGTTTCTTCGTCAGCAATGGGGATATATCAAATGAAAGATGGCAAAATTTTTAGGGCTTGGTATTTTATAGAATAAATCGATTTAAACTTTAATTTTGATTATTGTAAAAAATATTTCTATTCGATGTCGAAAACTCAAAGCTTGAAACGACAGATTAATAGTAGTGCAGAGATTGACTTATAAACAGTCTCTGATTACTGTTTTTAATATAACTAATGAGGAAATAAAAAAATGAAATTTTTAGCTTTAATAACTAGTGAAGAAGGTAAAGATGATGTTGATATGCAAACACTTTATGGTCAATACGAAGCGTTTGAGGAAGAAGCTGGCGCTGCTGGCGTTTTTGTTTCGGGGGAGGCTTTAGAGCCGGTATCAACTGCATCATCGGTAAAAGTGAGAAATGCCAAGATGGTAGTGACTGATGGACCATATGCAGAAACAAAAGAACAATTAGGAGGATTCTATATTTTTGAGTGTAAAGATTTAGATGATGCCTTGAATTGGGCGGCTAAAATTCCTTCAGCGCGTTATGGCACAGTTGAAGTTAGACCAATTATGACTTTTGAATAATAGTTTAAGTTTTTGACACATACCGAAGATGATTTGGCACGAATTTTTCGTGCTGAATCAGGTCAAGTAATTGCTGCGTTAATTAGCTACTCAAAAGATATAGACTTGGCAGAGGACGCTTTTCAAGATGCTTGTTTGCAGGCAATAAATAAGTGGCCAAAAGATAAGCCTGATAACAAACCAGCATGGTTATTTACGGTAGCAAAAAGAAGATTAATTGATCGCATTAGGCAGTCTACATTTCGTAATAAGCAGCAAACGTTGCAACATATTCTTGATTCACTTCCTGAACAATCGGAAAGTGAATTGAATAGCCATATCCCAGATGAACGACTTAAATTAATTTTTACCTGCTGTCATCCTGCGTTATCAAAATCAGCTCAAGTAGCTCTTACTTTAAAAACACTCTGTGGCTTAAAAATAAGTGAAATAGCCAGAGCATTTTTAACCACCGAAGTGAGTATGAGTCAAAGAATCACCAGAGCAAAAAAGAAAATAAAACTAGCTGGAATTCCATATAAAGTGCCTGATAAAACGATTATGCCAGAGCGAATAGACTCGGTTTTAAACGTTATTTACTTAATTTTCAATGAGTCTTATTCAGCTTTTGAGGGGCAAACATTAACACGTGATGATTTAGCTCAAGAAGCAATTCGATTATCAAGATTATTGACACAACTTACACCTCAAGCCAATGTATTTGGGTTGTTGTCCCTTATGCTGTTTCACTATTCAAGACGCTTTGCGAGAAGTTCCGAAAAGCAGCGTTTTATTCCGTTGGAGTTTCAAGATAGAAAATTATGGGATCGAGGGTTAATCATTCAAGCCGATCAAATTTTAGAAAAAGCGATGAAATATAAACAACCAGAAAGCTTTCAAATTCAAGCGGCAATTAGTTCACTTCATTCAAGCGCGAAAAGTTGGCAAGAAACAGATTGGAAACAAATATTACTGTTGTATCAATCTTTATATCGAATCAATAATAGCCCAATAGTCGCACTCAATTATAATGTTGCTATCGCTCATTCAGGTGACTTAGCGGCCTCTCTCAAGAGGCTGAATTCTTTAGAAAAAGAACTGGATAAATACCAGCCTTTTTATGCATCAAGAGCTTATGTTTATTTAAAATTAAAACAAAATAAAAAAGCGAAAAAAGATTTTGAAGTGGCAATTAAAATGACTAAAAACTCCATACAAAGAGATTACCTAAAATCTCAGCTAAAACTTTGTGAATCTAGTATTTAGAAATTAATTAACTCGTTATTTTTGTTGGGCCGGATTATTGTCACAAAGTAGAGCAGCTATGCTAGTATATCTGAGAAAAAATTAAACCATTTCAACCCACAATAGGTGATCTATATGAATAAGCTCATTTTAATCTTGCTTGTCTTAGTTTCATTTGAAATAAGCACAGCAAACGCGACAAAAAGAACCGTGAATAGCGGTAATTTAGTTTTACAAGACATTCCGGAAATCCCTAAAAGCATAGCGGATGATTTAAACCAATATCAAAATATCCGCTCTGCACCTTTTAGAGAATGGAGTAAAGACGGTAAGAGTATTTTCATCTCGACTCGTTTTGGTGATGTGAGTCAAATTCATCAGGTAGACATGCCTCTGGGAGCGCGTAAACAGATTACTTTTTCAAAAGAACCGGTTGGTGGCGTTCAAAGACGACCTCGTAGTGAGTTTTTATCATTTACTATGGATGCGGGTGGTAGTGAGTTTGCACAAATTTTTCTACTCGATCCAAAGACTGGTAAACAAAGAATGTTGACGGATGGCAAATCTCGAAATGGCAGTTTGGAGTGGAGCCCCAATGGGAAATATTTGGCTTACCAAAGCACTAAGCGAAATGGAAAATCTAATGATATCTGGGTTATGGAACCTGAAAACCCTCTTGAAGCTAGAATCATTCTCGAATCAAATAATGGTGCTTGGTGGGGGCCTGCCTCATGGACTAGTGATAGTAAAAAAGTTTTAGCCCTAGAATACATTAGTGCAAGTGACTCACGAATATATTTAATTGATGTAGAAACAGGCTCAAAAACTTTATTAGAAGGTGGCGCTGACAATCCTAGTGTTAATTATCCTCAAGCTTTTAATGCTAGTAATGACGGATTCTATTTTGTGACTAATCAATTTAGTGAGTTTGAACAGTTAGCCTATAGAAAATTTGACCAGAAAAAAGCCAAAGTTATTACGTCAAAATTAAATTGGGATGTTGAAAGCCTTTCTTTTAATAATGATAAATCACGTGCAGTATTTTCTGTGAATGAAAATGGTTTAGATGTGATTTACTTGATGGATCCAAAAACGCATAAATATAAAAAGGTAAAAAACCTTCCAGTTGGTTTAGTGGGTGGTCTTAAATTTAGCCCTAATGGCGACCAGCTAGCGATTACGCTTAACACTGCACAATCACCAAGTGATAGCTTTGTACTTGATTTAAAACGTAACCGTTTATCACATGGAAAAATAGTGCGTTGGACACAAAGTGAAGTGGGCGGCTTAAATACGGCTAAATTCACAACACCAGAATTAATTCATTTTAAAAGTTTTGATAAACGAAAAATTCC
>JBMYPE010000132.1:0-5627 GCA_049600015.1 Kangiellaceae bacterium | reverse complement strand
TTTCTCTATTGACCGTTAGTTGTAGCGATGAAGATAGCAATAACTCTGGCGATCAAGTCGGTAAAAAGGGGCAAAAAGGAAAGCGACCTAGTGCGACCATTCCTGTGGAAGTGGTTAAACCTATTATTGATACTGCAGCATCCTATTATGTTACTACAGCCACCTTGGAACCAAGTAGCGATGCAAAAATAAATGCGCGAACCGTTGGAGTAGTGAAAAAAATTATTCATGAAGAAGGTGATGATGTAGAAAGCGGTGACATCTTGTTAGTGCTTGAGGATGATGATCAGCAATTACGATTAAAACAAGCCACACAAAAGTTAGAGAGTACGACCAGGGAATTCAAAAGATTAAGCAAAATGAAACGCACGGGTGCGGTCTCTTCTACCGAGTGGGATGCGGCTGAAGCAGCCTATCAAACAGCAATTACCGATGAAGAACTGGCACAGTTATCCCTTTCTTATACAAGAGTCACGGCCCCTTTTAAAGGTCGCGTGGTTTGGCGAGATGTTGATCTGGGAGCGCATGTGAGTCAAGGGCAACTTTTATACCGTATGATGGCAATTGATCCCCTTTTGGTGCGAGTGCATATACCAGCAAGTCGATTAGGCGAGGTGGCTCAAGGGCAGATGGTCAAATTAAAAGTTGATAGTTTAAAAAGCGAGCTAAATGCGTTGGTAGATTTAGTAAGCCCTATTGTGGATCCGACTACCGGAACGATTAAAATCACACTGCGACTCGACCAATATCCAAGTACAGTTAGACCAGGTGATTTTACCGAAGTGCACATGGTGACAGAGAAGCGCGAGAACTCACTTTTGGTGCCTAGTATTTCGATTATCGAAGAGCGTGGAAATAATTTTTTGTACGTGATTGAAAATAATAAAGCGGTGAGAAAGTCCGTTGAAGTTGGTTTTATTATGAACGATTTAACGGAAGTACTTAAGGGACTTAATGAAAAAGATCAAATCGTTTTTAAAGGTCAAAGAAATTTAAATGACGGAATTAGCGTTGAAATCTTATCCAGTACAAACGGAGAAATCAAACAAAGTAACGCCCAACTGAAAGAACAAGACAAAATTAAAAGCGAAAATGAAAACAATAAAAAGAGCCGTAAAAATAGAGGCTCTAAATGATCAGGCAACTGATTGAATTTTCTGTTACTCGCAAAGTAACCATTTTGATGATTTCGGTGGGCTTACTTGCCTTTGGTGTCGTCGGCGCTTTTCGATTACCCATTAATTTACTTCCCTCTCTCAGCTACCCTTCACTGACTGTCCAAACTGAGTATACTAATGCCGCCCCCGCAGAAATAGAACAATTAATCACTCGTCCAGTGGAAGAGGTGGTTGGTGTATTAAAAGGACTAAAACAAATTCACTCTGTTTCTCGCTCCGGTGTTTCAGAAGTGACTTTAGAATTTGGGTGGGAATCTAATATCTCTAACTTGGCAATGGACATTAGAGAGAAACTCGATCGTTTAGAGTTACCCACAGAAGCCGAGACACCGATAGTTTTGCGTTATGATCCGTCGCTTGATCCCATCATGAAGCTAAGTATTTCGACGACTCGAAGTGCATTTAATTCTGAAAATAATAACGCGAACAAACAATCGATACCCTTAACAAGACTCAGACTTTTAGGTGACAAACAGGTGAAGGAAACACTTGAAAGGATAGAAGGTGTAGCGTCTGCCAAAATTCAAGGCGGTGAAGAAGAAGAGATCCATATTAATATCAATCAAGGAAAAGTCGCATCGATGGGACTTAATCCAGAGCAACTTGGGCAATTGATAGAAAATTCAAATATCAATCGCCCAGGAGGTTCATTAAAAAATGAACAAACTCAGTTATTAGTAAGAACCCTCAACGAGTACTCTAATTTACAAGAGATGCGAGATCTGAGAATTACACCGCCAAATCAAGCATTGGTCAGATTGGGTGATGTGGCAGAAGTTGTTTGGACCAGCAAAGATAAAGAAGAAATTGCCCGCTTTAACGGTAATGAAGGGATTTTGGTGTCACTCTACAAAGAGGGCGACGCTAATACCGTTGAAGTTGCTAAGGCGATTAAATCACGGCTCAATTTTTTACAAAGCAAACTGCCAAAAGGCATTAAAGTGGAAGTGCAATTTGATCAGTCTCGATTTATTGAACAATCGATTGATGAAGTTAAATCGGCATTGTTTTTTGGTGGTTTGTTAGCGATTGGGGTACTTTGGTTATTCCTCAGGAATTTTAGATTAACCGCGATTATCGCCACGGCAATTCCATTATCTGTTATCGCTTCGTTTATTTTTATGTATCGGTTTGATGTTTCGCTAAACATTATGTCACTCGGTGGATTAACTTTAGGTGTTGGCATGTTAGTTGATTCTGCCATTGTTGTATTAGAGTCTATTCATCGCCAAAGAGAAAACGGCTCGAATCTTTTTAACGCGGCTGTTGATGGTACTTCCTTAGTTGGAGGCGCGGTGATAGCGTCTGTGTTGACTACCATCGCTGTATTTATCCCCATTGTTTTTGTGGAAGGTATTGCTGGTCAACTTTTCAGAGATCAAGCCTTGACTGTCACTTTTAGCTTAGTCATGTCTTTAGCGGTTTCTTTTACTTTGATTCCTATGTTAGCTTCCATCGGAAAAAGTAAAAGTACAAACACTGGCACAAGCAAAAACGAAAGTAACAACTCAATTCGACGAGAAAAACTATCGCGCCCGCCTAACACTCGATTAACTAAGGTCACCAATGTTTATGAAAAGATACTACGACAAGTTTTAAAATTTAAATGGATGAGCGTTTTCATTGCCTTTTCAACATTCTTTATTTCGCTCAATTTTTTATCGCGCATTCCAACTGAACTCATACCACAATTAAGTGAAGGTGAATTTTATTTTGATGTGAGTTTGTCGGAAGGTACCGCTTTGCCAACTACCAACAAGCTGCTAGAGAAAATGGAAAGAATAGCACTAGAAAATCCAAATGTTAATTCAGTGTATTCATCGGTCGGTAGTCGCAATGTGAGTGGTGGTTTGTCTCTAAAAACAAAAGATGAAAATCTGGCACAGCTGAGTATCGTTATTAAAGACCGGTCTGATAGCGATATGGAAAATCGAGTGATATCAGAATTGCGAGAAATTTATAGCAAGATACCTCAAGCCGATATTCGATTTGGAAGGCCTTCATTTTTTAGTTTGAAAACGCCAATGGAGTTATTATTTTACGGTGAAGACTTGGAGCTTATGCGAGAGTATAGTTTGTTTTTATTACCAAAGATTAAAAACATAGAAGGGCTTAGCGATCTTAGAGCGTCACTGGAAACGGGTAACCCAGAATTAGTTGTAAAATTTGATCGTGATGAGCTAGCTCGATTAGGATTTAATATTCAGTCAGTGGCGGAAACATTAAACAGGCGAGTGAATGGGGTCATTGTTTCACGCTTTCAACAACCTGATAGGCAAATTGACATTCGTCTTCGTAACCGAGAAGTGGATCGAGATAGTGTGAATGATATGGAAAATATCATCATAGGCGAAGTATCAGGTCGACCCGTTACATTGAAAGCGGTTGCCACCATTGAACCCTTGCAAGGGCCAGCTGCAATTGATCGAATTCAACAGTCCCGGGTGGCAATAATCGCAGGCAATTTGAAGGGTAAAAGTTTATCCCAAGTCACAGCCGAAATTAGTCAATTATTAAAAGAATACCCGCCACCGGAAACACTTAGCTTTGAATTTGGTGGTCAAAATAAAGAAATGCAGCAGTCCTTTACTAGTCTCTATTTTGCTATAGGTTTGGCAATATTTTTAGTGTACTTAGTGATGGCGGCAACCTTTGAGCACCTTGGACACCCGTTTATTATTTTATTTACCATTCCATTATCGATTGTAGGAGTGATTTTTGGGTTGCTGATCACCGGATACGGCATTAGCGTGATCTCAATGATTGGTGTAGTGTTTTTGGTTGGCGTCGTAGTCAATAACGCCATTGTCTTAGTCGATGCAATTAATCACTTAAGACGGATTGGACATGATAAATTTAATGCAATCATTGAAGCAAGTAAGTCTCGATTGCGTCCAATTTTGATGACAACTTTTACGACAGTGCTAGGATTGTTGCCAATGGCAATTGGTTTGGGAGAAGGAGCGGAATTGAGAGCGCCTTTAGCGGTGGTTGTTTCGTTTGGATTGGTAGTTTCGACCATTTTAACGTTACTAATCATTCCTGCAACTTACCTTATCATGCCATCTAAAGTTATGAGTGATGATGAATTAGAAAAGTTAGATCAAAAAATAAAAGATGCAGAAAGCAAAGAATTATAATGATGATGTATAACATCTTCACTGTCAGTGAGTCCAAAATCGGCGAGGAGAGATATGACGTTACCTGAAATCGCAGTGAAAAAACCAATCGCCACACTTATGTTGCTCGTCAGCTTATTGGTGTTAGGAATTATTGCACTTTCAAGGCTAGAGCTAGCCTTTATGCCAGAAAGTGAAGATAAAAGTTTGTGGGTTGTGATCAGTTACCCCAACGCATCCCCCAAGTCAGTGGAAAAAATGGTATTGCGACCGCTCGAAGAATCATTAGCATCAATCAATGGCCTAGAGCACATGATGTCGATGGGGGATTTTAGAGGTGGCAGAATTCGATTGGCTTTTGATTTCAAAGTTAATATGGATTTGGTGAGAGCTGAAATCAGGGAACGAATTGACCGAACCCGTGAGGAGTTACCGGATGACGTGGATAGAATAATATTATCCGAGAGCTGGAACCCTAGAGAAACCGGTGAAACTATTATAGAAGCCAGAATTGCCTCCGGTAGAGATTTAAGTAAGAGCTATGAGCTGTTAGAACGAAAAATTGTTCGGCCTTTAGAAAGAATTTCTGGTGTAGCGGTAGTAACTCTGGACGGTGTAAATCCTAGAGAAGTACGAGTCAACTTAGCGCTAGAAAAAATAAAAAAACACAAAATTGATCCAAGAGCCGTTTGGCGAACAATTTCTCAAAATAATAAAAATTCGGTATTAGGTTTATTGAGAAGTGATCAAACAAAAATGGCGTTTAGATCTCTTGGCGCGTTAAACGATATTGAACAAATTAAACGTCTCACAATTGAAGGAAGCTCCTTAAAAATTGGAGATGTTGCTAATATAACGTTTGCAGAACCACCCTTAGAGTACGGAAGACATCTTGATGGAAATTTTGCCATCGGTTTAAATGTCGCGAAGGAATCTACAGCTAATACCATTGAGATTACTGAAGCTGTTCACAAACGAATCGAACAAATGCAAGATGATCCGGAGCTCGATGGTATTAGCTTTTTAGTTTGGCAAGATCAAGGCAAAGAAATAAAAAACACTCTGAATGATTTAAAACAAACGGGATTGTTTGGGGCAATATTTGCGAGTATTGTTTTGTTTGTTTTTCTACGCAAAGTTTCAACTACGCTAGTTGCTGTTGCTTGTATTCCTTTTTCCTTAATTGTTACGTGCGGCGTGATTTGGCTACAAGGAAAATCCCTTAACACCATTTCATTATTAGGTTTAATCGTCGGATTAGGAATGTTGGTGGATAATGCGGTAGTTGTTATGGAAAATATTGATCGTTATCTTGATCCTGATAAATTCA
>JBMYPE010000131.1:0-5673 GCA_049600015.1 Kangiellaceae bacterium | reverse complement strand
GAGTACTCTTCATCTTTGTCTTCATGCCAAGTGACAAGTTCATCTTTCTCATATTCTTCATCTGCAAATATATCCGCGGCAATCATCACATCTAAGCGAACCCGTTCGCCGGCTAGTTTTTTTCGATGGAGTTCTTCTGCGTCCATGAAAAAAGAAGTGACATAATCATTAATTTCATTTTCAGTTTTACAAAGCTCATAAACTCTTTTCATTGCTCCCGTTACATCGGCTTCAAATCGTTCGGCGTAACTTGAGTCACCATAAGGACAATTTAGGCTCCATGAAATTGTATCCATATCTGTTAGTAGCTGTTGGCATTGTTTGCTTTTGGTGCCATGCTTCAAAATTATTTTGTGTAAAACAATGGAGAGTTGATTTTCAAAAAAATCGAGTAAAAAAATGGGTATTTCATCGCCCTCTACCTTGTACTTAATGAGTTGAGAGGTGAATTGATCTGCTTCTATTTGCCTAGAATGTTTTTCTATTTTAGCGAGCACTTTATTGGTGTTGATATTGGATTTTTCATCAAAACTTAAAAAATACTCTTCTAGCTTTTTATTTGCATTGCTAAAGGTTTTACTCGTGATCTGTTCCTTGGAGGCAAGTCTATCAGTTAATAACTCGATGGCATGCACGAAAAAGCTAGCCAGTTTACCTGCACCTTTGTCGAAGTGATACCCAATGTTAATTAGCTTTTCTAAAAATAAAACGGCGCTATGCTTATGATTATCCAAAAAACTAAGATCATCTAATGCAAGCCGAGTGAACGCAAGTTGTAAGCCATTAAGAATATGATAAAAACGCGAATCAAATTTTGTACTAATTCTTAAGTAATTGAACAACAGTTCGACCACTTGAAGCGCATTTTTTTCGTAAGATGCGATAGGTCTGCGTGTGATCTCTGGCAGCTTATCTATCATGGTTAAAACAGAAAGCTCAGGGGATTTGTTTTCTATAATCTTGTTTGCGAGGCAGGATAAAGCCTTATTTAACTCTTTCGGGTTAACTAAGTCATCGCGCCAGTTTGATCCTCTGGGTTCGTAAAAGATCTTTTCTTCGAGACGCCTGTTTTGCTTGAGTATATTTCTTAGCTTCCGGGGCATTCTAAGTATTCCGTCATTTAGTCATTTTAATATAGACTTTTTGAGCAGTTATTCAACCAATTAAAGTAAAATTCAGGTAGATAACAATAATTATTTAACTGAATGTGAACTAGGTCAAAGCCCCGTATTTATTAGCTTCCAGATATATTACTTGTATAATGGTCTAATCAGTGACACTAAGGTTTTGCTTACACGATAAAAGCGGTTAAAATAGCCAAAATGTGCAAGAAGATTGCGCTCGTCGCGGATTCAGTAATAGCTTAAGTTAAGCAGAGATTTGAAAAAAAATGAATTTTTTAGAATTTGAAAGACCAATTGCAGAAATGGAAGCTCAAATAGAAGAGCTACGTTTAATGGGTGATGATAGTGAAATCAACATCAGCGAAGAAATTGAGCGATTACAAACAAAATCAAAAGAGTTGACAGAGCAGATATTTTCTAAGCTAGACGCGTGGCAAATTGCGCAATTAGCACGTCACCCATTGAGGCCATACACTAATGATTACATTAACTTAATTTTTAGTGATTACAATGAGTTAGCGGGTGATCGGGCATTTGCGAATGACTTAGCTATCATTGGTGGGCCTGCAAGATTAAATGGTGAAGCAGTGATGGTTATTGGTCACCAGAAAGGGCGAGATACTAAAGAAAAAGTAGCACGAAACTTTGGTATGCCGAGACCAGAAGGTTATAGAAAAGCATTAAGATTAATGCAAATGGCAGAAAAATTTGGTTGGCCAATCATTACCTTTATTGATACACCTGGCGCTTATCCCGGTGTGGGAGCAGAAGAGCGAGGTCAAAGTGAAGCAATTGCTCGGAACTTAAGAGAAATGTCTCAGTTGACAGTTCCCATCGTTTGTACCGTTATTGGTGAAGGCGGATCTGGTGGAGCGTTGGCAATTGGCGTTGGCGATAGAGTAAATATGCTACAAAACAGCACTTATTCGGTGATATCACCGGAAGGATGTGCTTCTATCTTGTGGAAAAGCGCTGATAAAGCGAAGGATGCAGCGAAAGCAATGGGGATCACAGCAAGACGTCTTAAAAAGCTCGATTTAATAGACTCGATTGTTGAAGAACCTAGAGGCGGTGCGCATAAGAATCATCCAGAAATGGCAGATAATTTAAAGAAGCAAATCGTCAAAGATTTAGATAAATTGAAAAAACTCAGTAAAGAAGAGTTACTCGATAAAAGATATGCGCGTTTGATGTCTTTTGGTGTTCAAGAAGACTGGTAATAAAATGATTGGTCACTGATTAATTAGTGACTCCACATTTTTTAGCGTCAATTAATAAGGAGGATCGATGCATAGAATTGAATCTTCTTTATTGGAATTGTATCAAAATTCAAATCTCTCAAAACTAGACTCTCACACCTTATTCATAGCATATAGTGGTGGCCTGGATTCCACAGCACTTCTTTATGCTGGTAAACAACTGGTAAAAAATCGACAGATATCCAACATAAAAGCGCTTCATGTTAATCACGGCATAGAAAGTAACTCGGATGATTGGCAGTCACATTGCAAAACCATTTGTGAAAAACTATCGGTAGAGTTAATAAGCACTCAATTAAAACTCGCTAGTGAGAATCGTAAGCCTAACGAAAATGACGCAAGGAATAAACGCTACGATTTTTTTAAGTCGCAACTTAAAGAAAACGATCAAATCGCTTTTGCTCATCATCAAGATGATCAAGTAGAAACTTTACTTTTCCGATTATTTAGAGGGACAGGGCTTTTGGGGGCTAGTTCAATTCCGAAATCTCGAAGTTTAGGGAAGGGAATATTAATTAGACCATTGTTACATTTTACTAAATCAGAACTATTTGAATATGCGCAACTAAATAAACTGGACTGGATCGAAGATCAAAGCAATCAAGAAAACAAGTACTCTAGAAATATTATAAGAAATAAAATTATTCCATTGATAAAAACTTACTGGCCAGAGGTTAATAGCGCATTGGAAAAATTTATTCAAATTGTGGGTGAGCAAAATAGTATTTTGCAAGAAGTTGCTGAGTCTGATCTGGATGATTTATCTAGTGACGAATCAAAAAATATCATATCTGTTTCAAAATTTGAATCTTTATCTATGGCGCGCAAAAAGAATTTTTTACATTATTGGGCTTCTCAATCCTATGCAGCTATATATTCTCGTCCCACATCAAAAGAAATAAGAGAATTTATTTATCAGCTAGCAAATGTTGGTCAGAATACAAACCATTTAAATACTGCAAAGTTAGATGTGAAACTAGGAGGACACCGAGTAAGATATTTTGATGGGAAATTATGGCTGTGCGAATCGGCGGAACCAATACAGCTACAATCAACAATTGAATGGAACTTGACAGAAAAAACTCTCAAAGTAGATGAAAAATACTCATTGATTTTGAATGAATTAAAAAGCAGCCTTGCGTCAAGTGCGTTCGTAGTCAGAGCACCAAATGAAAATGAAGTTGTGACGGTTCAAGCTAGAAAAGGTGGCGAAAGAATTTGCCCGAGTTATAGAGATAAATCATGCGAATTAAAAAAAATATTTCAGGAACTCAAAGTACCCCATTGGAAAAGAAAATGGCTACCCATTATTTATTACAACGAAGAACTAGTGTGTATACCGCAGATCTTAATTAACAAAAAATTTATTCCAGCTAATAATGAACCAATGATACTCTTTTCGATTAAATATATTTAGCATTTTGTAAAAAGCTGAAATCAGAGAAAAATAGACGACATGAAAAAAATAGAAAACTACATTAATGGTGAACTACAACCACCAATTAACGGCAACTATATTGATAACTTTGAGCCTGCAACCGGAAATATATACTCCCAAACCCCAGAATCTGATTCTCAAGATTTAGAGCTAGCTGTTTCATCCGCTGAGGCAGCTAAAGCAGATTGGGGAAATCTGTCCAGTGAGGAGCGCTCAAAATTATTGATGAAACTAGCAGGTGCAATTGAAGCCGCTAGTGAAGAACTTGCTAAGGCTGAGGCAATAGATAATGGAAAACCAATTGCCTTTGCGAGAGCGGTTGATAGCTATCGAAGTGCGGCAAATATTCGTTTCTTTGCCAACGCAGCCACTCAATTTGCGAGTGAGTGTCATGATATGGGAGACGTTGGTGTTAACTATACTTTACGTCAACCCATTGGCGTCGTCGGATGCATCACACCTTGGAACTTGCCGCTTTATCTTTTTACTTGGAAAATTGCTCCGGCGTTAGCTGCGGGTAATTGCGTTATTGCAAAACCCTCAGAAATCACTCCGATGACCGCCTACATTTTCTCAAGGCTATGTATAGAAGTTGGCATACCAAAAGGCGTTATTAATATTCTTCATGGTACCGGCTTGTCAATTGGTGCTCCTTTAGTCGAACATGAAAAAATAAAAGCGATTAGTTTTACCGGAGGTAGTTCTACAGGAAAAGCCATTGCAAGTGTAATCGCGCCTAAATTAAAAAAGTTTTCATTAGAACTAGGCGGAAAAAATCCAACTCTTATTTTTTCTGATGCCTTGCAAACTGAAGAAGACTTAGAAAAAGTAGTTTCGGAAGTGGTTCGTTCAGCATTTTCTAATCAAGGTCAAATTTGTTTATGTGGTTCTCGAATTTATGTGGAAACTCCTAGCTATGAAAAATTTAAAAAGCTCTTTGTTTCTAAAGTTAGCCAGCTAAAAATAGGTGATCCACTAGAGGAAGAAACTCAATTAGGTGCACTGGTTTCTGAAGCTCATTATGACAAAGTTTATTCTTATATTGAACTAGCAAAACAAGAAGGCGGAAATGTACTTTCTGGAGGAAGTAAAGTACAGGTCGAAGGACGATGTAACGGTGGTTACTTTATTGAACCAACAGTGATTGAAGGTTTGTCGTCTGAATGTCGAGTGAATCAAGAGGAAATATTTGGCCCAGTTTGCACTATTCAACCTTTTGATTCAGAAGAAGAAGTATTAGATAAAGCCAATGGAACAGAGTATGGTCTCGCGACTTCTATTTGGAGTAAAGATATTTCTCGTTGCCATAGATTATCGACACAATTAGATTTTGGTATTGTTTGGATTAATACTTGGTTGCTCAGGGATTTAAGAACGCCATTTGGCGGAATGAAGTCATCAGGAATGGGCAGAGAGGGAGGTCTGGAAGCGATGAGATTTTTTACTGAGCCGAAAAATGTATGTATTAAATACTAATGAAAAAAACTAATAATCAAAAAGGTGAGTTAATGTACGCAGAAATAATTGGATGGGGAAAGTGTACACCTCCTGCAGTTTTAACTAATGATGATATCGCGACATTTATGGATACATCCAATGAGTGGATATTTTCTCGTACTGGAATTAAACAACGCCATATAAGCCATGTTCCTTGTTCTGAATTAGCAAGAGTTGCTACTGAACGAGCTATTGCTTGTGCAGGAATAGATCCTAAAGAAATAGATTTAATTATTTTTGGGAGTAATACGCCCGATGAAATGGTTCCTAATTGTGCTAGCAAAATAGTTAATTCGGTGGGTGCGGTTAATGCAACGGGTTTTGACCTTAATTCAGCATGCACTAGTTTTCTTTA
>JBMYPE010000130.1:0-5686 GCA_049600015.1 Kangiellaceae bacterium | reverse complement strand
GATTACCAGCAGCTATTGGTGCACTACCAACTTCAGAAATATTTTACGGAATGTCGAAAAAAGGGTTTTCGCTTGAAGATTTAGTGAAAGAGACAAACACAAGACTTTACAACATACTTCCGCGAGGTGTTTTTTGTTGTTGTGTGATCGCTGATATTGATCCGCAGGATAAACAGATGAAATTTTGGAGCGCGGGTGCACCAGATGCTTATTTTATAGATAAAAAGAAAGAAGAAGTAACTTTGTTGCATTCATCTCACCTACCGTTAGGAATTTTGTCACCAAATGCCTTTAATGCCAAATTTCAAAGCTATGAATTCACAGAGCATCACAAACTTTTAACGGCAACCGATGGAATAATCGAATCACCGGATGTTAACGATCAAATGTATGGTGAAAAACGGATGCTAGACTACATTCAGCAACATGTTTGCGCCGATAATATTTGTGACGGGTTATTAGAGGAAGTGGAAGCCTATATTGGTTTGGGCGAACAAGACGATGATTTAAGCTTATTAGAAGTTTCCTTTCCGGATACGCTCCAAACTACCCAGTTGTCTGCAACAACCGATCAAAATAAAACTAGAGGAACGGCAGATTCTGAGTTTAAATTGCGTTTACGGGGTCAATCACTGAGCGAATTTGATCCTATTCCATTATTTTTACAAACTATTTTGGAATGCAATGAATTGCTCCCTCACAGAACTCGAATTTTTACAGTGTTAACAGAATTATATAACAATGCACTCGATCATGGCGTATTAGGTTTAGACTCAAAACTTAAAACTAGCAGCACAGGCTTTGCACAATATTATCAACAAAGAGCAGAAGGGTTAACTGCACTGACCGATGATTTTGTTGAAATCAGTGTGGATCATCAACCAACAGAAAAAGGAGGTAAATTGATTTTTATCCTTTCTGATAGTGGCAAAGGTTTTGATGTTGATAAGATTATCAATCGAGGTAGCCAAGATTATAGTGGCCGAGGGTTACCATTGTTATTACAACTTTGTACGAGTATCGACTATTTTGATAACGGTACTAAAGTGAAAGCTGTTTATGAATGGCATGAAGATATGGTGCCTGAATAATTTAATCATTAGAATTTATTTAGCAAGAAAACAGAGAAATTTAGAGAGAAATTTATGAGTAATATCATTGATGTTGATACCCTTAATAATTTGGCTGAAATTATGGGTGACGATATGAATATGTTAATTGAAACCTATATCGAGGATTGTACTGGTAAAGTAGCTGAGTTATGTGAAATGGATTTAGAAACACAGCAAGATGAACTATTTAAGATGGCTCACAGCCTTAAAGGCAGTAGCAGAAATATTGGCGTAATCGAATTTGCGGATTATTGCGCAGAAGCAGAAAGATTGGCTCGAAATGGCGAGTTAACAGAAAGCGATTTTGATGTCCCTACAATTAACATAATGTTTACCAGAGCAGTAAATGAATTAAAAGCTAAATACTTATAAGCACTTGAATAACCTAACTTAACGCGAACTAATCTATAATCCTACAAGATGTTAAGTCTCATTGACATCGCTTTTCCGCACTTGCCGAAACTTGGTATCTGTTTTGCAAACAATGCAATATCTAAGTAAATATTAGTACTTAACTTAAAAGAAGGTGACTAGTCATAGACCGGTTGCTATCACTAATGCATAAAGATAAAAGCGAGAAAATCGATGATTTTTGATTTGATAGTAAATAATGAAAATGAATTATCAAATACCAAGTTAAATAAGGTTAATAGTTCTGTACCTACTGTAAATGCTGAGTTAACAGGAAATATGGAACTAGAAATGCTTTCAATAGATGCTAATTTAAACCAGCAAAGTGAAAATAGTAAAAGTGAGTTGTCTTTTAAGGAACATTTCAATTTATTAGATGCTAGTGTCCGTCAAGTAAAACAACCAGATATAGACCACCCCGATTTAGTTGACGGCAAAATATTTCCGCTTTCTAACGAACCGGTTGATTTATCGCAACCTATCTTAGCTGAGGAAAATAAAACTAAAAAATCAAAAAATCAACTCGATATAAACGATTTAGAAATCGAAAATAGCTTTTACGATGAAATGTTAGGAAATGAATTAAAGTTAGAATTAAACTCAAACTTAGAAAATAATTCAAACTCAAACTCAATGATAAGTTTTGATGTGAAACCAAGTGTCAAACAAACACAAATGCATTCCTCGCAAACGAAAGAAAAATATGCCTTATTAAATAGCAAAAGTATAAATCAATTAGATCATGGTCTTATAGTCGAACCGGAGAGTGTAAAAAGTTCAATTGATACAGCTAATGTGAGCGACAATAAACTGGCTAAAGAATTACCGCTTCAGCCATTAAAAAACGTGTCTTTAGAGTCGACAAAAAAGGTAGTGACTAAACATTTTCATGAATCTGGCACTATGGAAAAGTTACAATATTCTTCAGAGTTTGAAGAGTCAATAGACGTATTACCTCATAAGAAAATAAAAACTGGAATTGAGACGGATTTCATCACCAATAAAAATATATTGTTTAAAGATGGAGTGAATCAAAATAATCTAGATCAGGTACAACCATTAGACAAAATTCAAACACAAATACTTGCGTCCAATAAAGAAGCAGAAGTTATTTTAGTGAAACTCAACAGGCTAGCTGAGTCTACCAATGAGAATGGGATCGATAAGCTCATAAATAATATTAATCCAAATTATTTAAAACCGAGTATTGAGCAGTTGACGCCCTCAGAGCAAATAGTATTTAAACAACCACTAAATACAAATTCTCAATTTAGTAATGGTTTGTCGGTGCGAATTCAGTGGATGTTACAAAATGCACTGTCTAGCGCGGAAATAATGTTAGATCCTCCTGAGTTAGGACCGTTGAATGTTAAGCTAAATCAAGTGGGTAATGAAGCGAATATTGTATTCAATGTCAACACCGCAGTCGGTAAAGAAACTCTAGAAGAAAATTTGGCTAAATTAAAAGAAATGCTGCAAGAGCAAGGAATTAAACTAGGTGATGCTACTATTCAATATAATAAAAAACAGAACCAATCGAACGACAACTCCAATGAGTTAGCTGACTCAGAACATACAGAGCAAGAAACAAGCGAATTAGTAGATTCCAATAACAAACATAGCTCCTCTTCTGAGCATAAATTATTAGATACGTTTGTATGAACTCAATTTTACTAATAGTCCAACTAGTCGATTTCCATTATTAAATAAATCCTCAATTACAATCCTATCGTCAACTTACTGACCCAAAATTAAAATCTAAACTATACTTTCTAAGTGAACGTCAATTTAATGACAAATCGTCCTTATTTTGTTTAGACGGCACTCTAGGTGTTTGATATTAAAGCTAAATATCTTAACGCGAATAGTGGTATTAATATTGCTAATCTATAATCAAACATCGCGAGTAAACATAACTAATAATATTAACGGAGCCCAATATGGCTAATGATGACGCAGATTTAGAAAACGATGTAGATGGAGAAGGTGGAGGGTCCGGCGGCGGCAGTAAAAAACTAATTATTATTATTGCGGTGGTTGTTTTAATCGGAGGCGGCGCGGCTGCATTTTTCTTATTAGGTGGGGATTCTAATGAAGAGGCCGGCGAGGAGGATACTGCTGAAGAAGTTGTAGAAGTCAAAGAGGCCATTTATATAGGGGTGCCGAATGCCATTACCGCAAATTTACCAGGTGAGAAAAGGTCGCGTACGGTACAAATTAAAATGAATTTTTTAGTCAGAAGTGATGAAGCGAAAACAAATGTGAAGGCTCATATGCCCCAGTTAAAAAATGATATTTTGATGTTGCTCAGCCAAAAAAATGCAGACGATTTAAAACTCCCTGAAGGTAGACAACAATTACAGGCAGAAGCGTTAGAAACTGTTCAAAAAACTTTAACTTCATTGGTGAATGATCCAACGGTTGAAAAGGTGTTATTTGTTAGTTTTGTTATGCAATAACGTCTATGTTATTCGCATTAAATAATACTTAAATTTAAAGGTAACTAATGTCAGATTTATTAAGCCAAGATGAAATAGATGCATTACTCCATGGCGTTGATGATGGAGATGTTGACGTAGAAGAAGATTCACTTGATCCTGGTGAAGCGCGTGCTTACGACTTTTCATCTCAAGACCGAATTGTTAGAGGCAGAATGCCTTCACTTGAAATGGTGAACGAGCGTTTTGCGCGTCATATGAGAATTAGCCTATTTAACATGATGCGACGAAGCGCAGAAATATCGGTGAATGGTATTCAAATGATTAAGTTCAGTGAATATATTCATAGCTTATTTGTGCCGACTAGTTTGAATATGGTGAAAATCAAACCCTTACGAGGGACAGCTCTTTTTACCTTAGAAGCAAAATTAGTTTTCATTTTAGTAGATAATTTTTTTGGTGGTGATGGACGTTTTCATACCAAGATTGAAGGTAGAGAATTCACACCAACAGAGCGACGAATTATTCAGTTACTACTCGACCAAGTTTTTATTGATTTAAAAGAGGCATGGACTCCTGTATTAAAAGTTGATTTTGAATATATGGATTCAGAAGTTAACCCTGCGATGGCAACCATTGTCAGCCCGTCAGAAGTAGTTTGCGTTTGTAGTTTTAATATTGAACTGGATGGAGGAGGAGGTGCCTTTCACGTCACCATTCCTTACTCAATGTTAGAACCAATAAGGGAAAAATTAGATGCAGGCATACAGAGTGATACTGATGAAGTCGACGAGAGATGGACCGAAACTTTAAAGTACGAAGTGATGAGCGCTCAAGTTGAATTAGATACAAAATTAACCGAGGCAGAGGTCAGTTTAAAAGATGTGATGGATTTTAAAGAGGGCGATATTATCCCCATAGAAATGCCGGATGAGCTGGTCGTCAATGCCGGTGGAATGCCGTGTTTTAGAGCAAAATATGGTGAGTCGAATGGTAATATGGCTGTGAAGATCGTAGAAGAAATTCCCAGAGATCATATTATGAATGCGCTCTTGGAGCATTAACGCAAAATAATCAGAATCACTCTAACGTTAACTCAAACTATCGAGTTTTAAAATAACTTATCGAGGATAAGAAATAATGTCAGAAGACAACAACGAAAATGAAGACGCAGGCGAAGATTGGAATGCTGCTATGGAAGAGCAAAATGAATCGGATGCTACTAAAGTTTCTCCTGATA
Organism: Kangiellaceae bacterium; assembly: GCA_049600015.1. Lineage (GTDB taxonomy): Bacteria > Pseudomonadota > Gammaproteobacteria > Enterobacterales > Kangiellaceae. The sequence continues at coordinate 485 of JBMYPE010000130.1, read as the reverse complement.
ATTTAACAGAATCAGAAGCTATTGATGGCTCTATCAAAGAAGGCAAATTGGATGTCATTTTAGACATTCCGGTTTCTTTATCGATGGAAGTCGGCCGAACACAAATAGCAATTCGCAACTTACTTCAATTGACCCAAGGCTCTGTTGTGGAGCTCGATCGCTTGGCTGGAGAACCGTTAGATGTCATGGTTAATGGAACTTTGATAGCTCACGGTGAAGTGGTAGTGATCAATGAAAAGTACGGCATTCGTTTAACTGATGTAATGAGTCCGCAAGAACGTATTAAGAAATTAAGTTAATGAAATATTTATCACTAAAAGTTGTGTCGCATATTTGCTTGTATTTTATCAGCTTTGTATTTGTATCGAGCGCAATCGCTGCAGAAAATGATAAAAAAGCTTACCTCCATTCAACCCAAGATCCCATCGATAGTATATTGCCTATGCTAGGCGGCTTGGCCATCATACTCATCTTCATATTTTTGT
>JBMYPE010000129.1:0-5693 GCA_049600015.1 Kangiellaceae bacterium | reverse complement strand
GATAAAATTAAATAAAGAACATCACCCAGATAATTTAATTGCCAAAGGTATGCCGAAAGAATTTATTAAACAATCCAATGCGAATTAGATTGTTAATAGATAGTTAGTGCTAAAAATAGCATTAGCACAATTTTAAAATTTAATTATTTCATTAAGGAAACATATGAAAACTTTAGTTAGCACAATGGCCATTAGCATACTACTCGCCAACCCAGTTCAAGCGGCTCAAAACCATGATCATGATGATGAGAAAATGCAAGGTAATAATGCATCAAAAAAACATGATACGGCCTCTTCAGGTATGAAGGATATGCATCGGCACATGAAGAAAATGAAGCAAGCCATGGTTCAGATTAAGGGTGAAAAAGATCCGGTGATAAAAAAACAACTTATGAAGAATCACATGGCTGGGATAAATAAAACGGTTAATCCAAAGGCCAGCAATATACCAGAGCCAATGAATGCACCAAACACCTTAACTGGCGGGATAGGGGTTAGAAGTAATGAGAAAAATCCAACCGCTGATGTTAGTGAAGTGAATAGCATTGGTTTAAATAGGTGTTTCATAACCTTTGCTAGTACTTCTTTTACATCATCCTCTTTACGGTAACGATCTGAGAACTCTGATAATATATGTACTGAATCAACAACGGCTATGGGCATCAAAAAGATGGCTATCATTGAAGACATGATATGGACCGTAAAACCCATTCCTACCAAAGACCCCATAACGATAATTACAGTGGACATAGCTACAATCATTGGCGCAATAATTAATGGAAAGTTTCTAAAAAAATACCAAAGAAGAAAAAAGATTGCCAAACCCGCTAGCGGTGCCGCAACACCCATTTGAACAAACATTTCAAATCCAAACTGATCCTCAGCAATCGGTAGGCCGGTAATGTGGATCTCTAGATCGGAGTCCATCTTGTCAAAGTAAATACGAATTTTTTCTGCAACTTGATAACTTTTGTCTTTCGAGGTTAATGGTATATAGATGGCCGCGGCTTTGTTATCGCCTGATACTAGCGTATTTTCTAACATCGGTAAGCGTTTGATGGCTGTTTTTAGTAACTCTACCTGATTGTCAGTAGCGGGAGCTTGTTTCATGAGGTAAGAGAATTTAATTCCAATATTGTTGCCTGAGTTATCATATTCTTGGCTAATATTGTCGATTACATCTAACGCTAGATAATCGTCTAGAATCACCTCATCCAGCGACTGAATAAATTTCGATACTTTGTATAGTGCAGTTAGATTATCAACTGTGTAGATTGTTTGTTCGCTAACAACGCCGACAACAATCATATCATTCATGCCGAACTGTTGTTTAATTTGATTATGAAATACTCGAGTAGGAGCGTTTTTATCAAGCATGTTTTCTGGGTCAGTATCTATCTGAAGCAGTGGGAACATACCTAGTGTTACTACTACTAACGTAATTACAATCAAATAGAGTTGTTTAGGTTTTTTTAATACCCAATTTAATAGCGAGGCATAGTTCATTTGTATTTCACTTTTGTTTTTTTGTTTTGTTAGCTTGGGTTAGTAAAAAAGAATCATTTAACAAATAACACAATGACTATTCTAACTCTATATATTAGCTTTGTCTAATATATAGAGTTGTCTTTCTTATAGAATGGCGCGTTGTTATTTTTAGAGAGATAGGTAATCGAATATGATTGGGCAGCAGCTTAAAGCGCAAATAATCGCCCGAACGATTCTCGGGCGTAACGGGTCTACTATGATTTTCTTTATGAGTAGTAATTTGACATTAAAAATTATTCAGATTAATTTTGCGAAAGTTCTCTCAGAATACCACATTGCTCTACCTTGTTTTTCTCTGAACAAGTTTGACTCAAGTTCACAAGTTGTCTTCGTAAGTTTTTAAGTTCGACAATTTGAGCTTCTACTTGATTTAAGTGTTGTTCTATTATGACATTAACGTCATCACAAAGCCTATCCGGCGATGACTTAAAATTAACAAGTTCTCTAATTTCTTGAAGTGTCAGATTAAGATTTCGACACCGTTTAACAAACATTAACTGATCATAAATCGACCGGTCGTACAACCTAAAATTACCTTCAGTTCGTTTCGGTTTAGGTAAAAGACCTTCTTTCTCATAATAGCGTATCGTCTGTACTGAACAACCAGAACGACTAGCAAGTTCACCGATTCTCATTTTAAGTGCCTTAACAGTTGACTCTATTCTAACTATAGAGTTTATACTCACTGATATCGATAAAACAAGGTGTTTTTAAATGACTGAAGCCTATACTCATCAAGGCAGAAACTCTTCTAAAGAGATTAGTCAAGTTTCTGTTGTAGATAATGGTTCGTTTGAAAGGCCATTTACCAGTGTATTTACCGTACCGAAGATGGATTGTCCTTCTGAAGAGCGATTGATCCGATTGGCATTAGATAACGTAGAGCCCTCAGTTGGTTTGTTGTTCGATATTCCGAGACGAAAAGTCACGGTTTTTCATAGTGATAATTTGGACGAGATCACTACTAAATTGAAGTCTTTAAATTTCGGCGCAAAGCTGGACACCACCGAGGAAACTTGCGCTAGTAACGCCGCTAAGGCGACGGCTATATCCTTAGCTAACGAAGCGAAAGAAACTCAGATCCTTAAGTGGTTACTCGCCATTAATGGTTTTATGTTCATAGTTGAAATAGTAGCTGGTTGGAGCGCTCAATCAACGGGTCTGATTGCTGACTCAATCGATATGTTTGCCGACGCCGCAGTTTATGGACTGGCGCTTTATGCGGTAGGTCATAGCGTTAATAAGAAGCTAAAAGCTGCCCACATATCAGGCTGGTTGCAAATGATATTAGCGTTGGGTGCGTTAACTGAAGTCGCTCGACGATTTATATTCGGAAGTGAGCCAGTATCGGATCTAATGATGGGCTTTGGTTTGGTTGCATTGATAGCTAATGTCGCTTGTTTGTTGTTAATTTTTAAAAACAAAGAAAGCGGTGCCCACATGAAAGCCAGCTGGATTTTCTCTGCTAATGATGTCATTGCCAACTTAGGTGTAATATTAGCTGGGGCACTTGTGGCATGGACTGGCTCGCGCTATCCCGACTTAGTCATCGGCATAATTATTGGAGTAATTGTACTTAACGGCGCTCGTCGTATATTGCAATTGAAGTCTTGATAGAGTTGTCACAATGAATTCTTCCCACTCTCGTTCATATATACCGGCCTTAAAATACCACTTTTTGACGCGTTATTATGATCTCGTGGTATCTCTTACCACGCGAGAAAAGCTGTTCAAAACTCTACTAGTTAAGAAAATAGCTCCGACTAGCAGGCAGCGATTGTTGGATGTTGGTTGTGGAACGGGCACTTTGACTCAAATGTTAGCGAAACGTGGATCAGATGTTTCTATCACCGGTCTTGATGCCGATCTTAATGCTCTAAAACAAGCTAAAGCTAAGTTGGTGACGATGAGCAAACGTGTAACGTTCGAGCAAGGATTTGGGCAAGAGCTGCCCTTTGAGACTGCGTCATTTGATGCTGTATTTTCAAGCTTGTTTTTCCATCACTTGGATCGCCAGCAAAAGTTAAAAGTGTTAAAAGAAATTCGCCGCGTTCTAAAATCCGGAGGACAACTACATATCGCAGATTGGGGAGAACCAACTTCGATATTCCAACGACTTCTATTTTTAATCGTACAGAGTTTAGATGGTTTTCATACAACTCAAGACAGTGTTGATGGGATCTTACCGAGTATTATTGAAGAGGCTGGATTTTCTAAAGTTGAAAATTGGAAGAGTATCGCAACTTCATTAGGGACGATTCGGTTATACCAGGCCACGGCGGCTAAAAATTGAAATTGGTAACAGAAATTTACGTCAGTGAATTGTTAGCTAGTCTTTGGCGAGTTGCAATCGTAGTTTTGATGGTTGTTTTGTTTTCTGTTCTCTCAGTGATTGACTCACAAAATAGTGAGCAATCGAGCGGTCCAACTCTCATGTTTCCGAGCAGCTCGATTCAATTCATTGAATCAACTCAAAAAGCAAGCGGCAGTTTAACTATTTGTGAAGAATCGCGAGAGGAAGGATGCTCTGATTGTTGCATTCACTGTTGCGGTTGTCAGATTTATTTATGCACTGACTCACCCACGCCAATGAATAGTAATGACGGCAGTATTGCCCTCAAAAGAATATCCAATGTTTTCTTGGAAGGTTTAATCTCAGTTCCTTTCCGTCCTCCCAAAACTTAATCTTCGATCGAATACACACTGTATTAATCACTCGGATTTTATTAACTTTTCATTTTTATCGATTTGAGGTTTTATTATGACGCAATCGACTTCCGCATCCTATCTAGAGGCGAAGAAAATACGGTCTACGTTACCGTACCGCTATTACTTTTGTTTAGTATTAGCCACTTTTACGGGTAACAGTTACGCCGAATCAACACAAGCTTCTCTGACGCTCTCCATCGCTATCCAACGAACCCTTGAGCAGAACCCAACGCTCAAAGTATTTGAGTTTCGTCAATCGGCCTTGCAAGGAGAGATTGAAACTGCACGCTTGAAGCCGGCTTACGAACTAGAATTCGAAGCGGAAAATTTTGCAGGAACAGGAGAGCTTAGCGGTTTCAGTGGGGCTGAGTTAACCATTGCACTATCGTCAGTCATTGAAATGGGCGAGAAGCAATCTGCGCGAGTTGGATTGGTATCCCAATCCCAGTCAGTCCTAACGACACAAAGAGAAGTAATGTCCCTGGAGTTGATGGGAGATGTCACTCGGCGTTATGTAGAAGTCCTTGCAGGGCAAGAAAAAGTTTCTCTAAGCACAGAAGCGTTACGACTCGCAGATGAAACATTAAAGATAGTAAAAAAGAGAGTGGCGGCCGGTGCAACACCGAGCGCAGAGGTGAAAAGAGCGCTTGCAGCGCATGGGCAGGCTCAACTTTCACTCCAAGCAGAGCAACAACGAGTGGAGTACCTAAAACGCTCATTGGCTGCATTTTGGGGAGAGAACAAGTTCACCTTTTCTAACGTTAAAGGCAATCTCTTTGCGTTTGGGGTCGACAATGATTTTGAGTCGCTCTATGCCAAAGTAGAGCAAAATCCAGCAATGCAAATTTTGCACGATAAAGTACGCCTAAAGGATGCTGAATTACGTTTAGCAAAAACTGAGTCAACAGCAAATATTCATTGGTCGGTGGGTATGCGCCGCTCCCAGGAAATAGAAGATACATCATTGGTAGCAAGTTTCAGCATGCCTCTGTTCGCGGAAAAGCGAAATTCTGGGGCTGTATCCCGCGCGTTAGCTGAACGAAGCCGAGTTTCGCAAGAAAAAGAAGCGACAAAATTAAGATTTCGCAACCAGTTATTTCGCGCGTATAGCAATCGTAAACAAGCGATCGTATCGGCGAAGACTTTACAAAGCAATGTAATCCCCGCACTCGAGCAAGCGTTAAAAGAAACTCAATCAGCCTATTTAAAAGGGCGTTACGGTTACCTTGAATTTGTTTCAGCAAGACAAGAACTGTTAAGTGCCCGTAGAGCTTTGATTAACGCTGGAGCCGCTGCTTTAATTTATGGCTCTGAGATAGAGCAGTTAACGCGTGAATCGCTCTTGCGATAAACGAGAATATAGATTTTAGATTCGAAAATAAATGGATCAATAAGGAATAGAATATGAATAAAAATTTACTACTACTTTTATTGCT
>JBMYPE010000128.1:0-5717 GCA_049600015.1 Kangiellaceae bacterium | reverse complement strand
TAAACAGAATTGAATAAATTTAGATTTCATAACACATTCCATTACACTGATTTCCAAGACACCTTAATCGTAAAGCTAGCATCGCCATTTCAATTACATCACTATTTCCATCGTCAATTTTTTATAGAGAACTAAATATTTGTGTACAAATAAGAGATGTATTATATCGAGCGCTAAACAAAACAATTTAGTTCTACTGTTAAACTGAAATTAGAAATAGGAAATGCCACCTAAGTTGACTTATTTTCACCTACTTAAAGTTTGCTTTATGTAATTTAAACTTGGAAGTTAACTGAAATGTGTTCAATTAGTTCTCATTTTTGATGCACATAGATATCGCGTTTTGGATAAGGAATTTCTATACTACTTTCAATAAATTTATTATACACAGCTTCATTAAGCGAATCGCTCACTCGTCCTCTTAAAACAGGCTCCGCCACCCAACATAATAATTCAAAATTTAATCCAGATTCACCAAAGGTTCTAAATCTTACTCTTGGTTCAGGTGTTCGCTCAATATTACTCGCTTTTTCTGCAACATCGAGTAAAGCGTTTCTTACTTTTTCAATCGGCTCTCCATAGGCTGCGGAGACCCTTATTCTAATTCGATATTTTTTATGCGGACCAGCGGTTTCGTTAATGATCTTCGTGTTACCCATAATGGCATTAGGAACTGTAATTTCCACGTCATCTCTAGTTAAAATGCGTGTACTTCTAATGCCAATATGCGTTACCTCGCCACGCTCACCAGACTCTAACACAATAAAGTCGCCTAATTTATACGGGTTGTCTGCTAAAATAAAAACGCCGGCAAATAGGTTAGCTAGCGTATCTTTAGCTGCAAAACTAAGCGCTAAACCTAAAATACCTGCAGAGGCTACCCAAGCTGAAATATTAATATTCCAAGCGATTAATATAAAATATAGGCCTAATCCATACAAAACAATTGCCGCAAAATTATCAAAAAGAGGCAGTGTATGTTTTTGGATTATTTTGACTTTGCCTTTATGTCCACTTAAGTAATGTAGAATAAAGTGAGTGCTATTTATGATAAATCGCAACCAATAAAAAATAGCAACTGTTAGCAACATTGAGTCTAATATCGCTATTTGTTCAGAAAATATTCCTAACCTTGCAAAAGCGAGTCGAAAACTTAACAGTAAAATTGATATTTTTACGGGTCGTTTTAACTTTTCAAACAGATGATCGTCGATCGGTGTTGAGGTGCGTTTTGTTGCGTGCTTTTGAATACGATTAATAAGTACTTCAACAACTTCGGCAATAAGAAGACCCAACAAAAAAAGTAGAATTGCTTGTACAACTCTACTTTCAGCGATAAATGGTAAGTATTCTTGTATAAAGCCGTCTTTACTAAAATAGTCCTGAAAAGATTTTTGTAACCAATCCATCTAACATAATCCTAAAACGTTTAAATATTTTGAAACGCTGCAATGCAATATTGATATACGCTGTCAGGCATTAAACCAAATATAATCAATAATAAACAATTTATACTCAGTGCTATTTTAAGAGAGCGACTTGTTGAAACATTTGGTTGTTCATCACTTTCTGCAAAAAACATTTCTTTAACAACTTTTAAGTAATAAACCAGTCCAACAACTGAAAATGCTATCGCTATAACGGCTTCCAACACAAAACCATTGGCCACCAATATTCTGAATATTTCTAACTTAGGCCAAAAACCAATAAGCGGAGGTATACCAGCCATTGAAATCATCACTATTGTGAACATGAGTGCATACCAAGGATGGTAGCGTCCCATACCTTTCAAATCTGATATTTGTTGGTAATCTTTATTACCGCTACTTAAAAATATCACTATGCCAAAACCCGCGAGAGTCATAATCGCATAAACAATAATATAAAACATTGATGCAGAGTAAGCTTGTTCATTTGCTACCGATAACCCTAACAGAAAGTAACCAATATGAGCGATAGCGGAATAGGACAGCATTCTTTTCAAGTTGGTTTGAACTAACGCAATAATATTTCCTAAAACAATTGATAACAATGCGGCGATGGTAATCATGGGAGCCCAGTCACTCACATTATCTCCAAACGCCCCAAAGAAAACTCTTATTGCCATACCAAATGCCGCGATTTTTGGAACACTTGAAATATAAGCGGTGATAGAACTTGGTGAACCATGATAAATATCAGGCAACCACATGTGAAATGGCGCTGCTCCAAATTTAAATGCAATACCGACAATAATAAATACTAAGCCTAATTGAATCATTAGATTTGCTTCATGAGTATTTAGGTAAGAAGCCACATCTGAAAAAATTACCGTACCTGTCACCCCGTAAACAAGCGATGTACCGTAAAGTAAGAATCCAGAAGCTAAACCACCCATGATAAAATATTTAACTGCTGCTTCGGACGCCAAATTTGAATCTCGCTGTAGTGCGACTAAAGCATAAAGCGAAAGCGACAAAAGCTCCAAACCTAAATAAGCAGTTAAAAAACTATTCGCCGAAACCATTACCATCATTCCAAGAACTGAAAAGAGCGTCAATAAATAATACTCACCTCTCATTAAGTTTCTTTCTCGAATGAATGGTCTGGCATAAAGCAACGCGATAAACGCCGTCACATAAATACCTAGTTTTAACACAACAGCTAATAAATCATAAACCCAATGTTTGCTAAAAGTTATTTGGCTCACCACATCAAGGTTTTGAGCACTAATAGTGAACAATACGATTAACGTAGCCTGAGTCAAAAAGAATGTTAATTTTCGTTCTTTATCGCGTTGGAATAAATCAACAATCATAATGCTGCAGATTGCAATGATTAAGAATATTTCTGAGCCTATGCTTGAATAGTTTATAGAATCTATCATTAGGAACACATCCCTTCAGGGGAAAGCTTTGACACCAAGTTACAATCTATTAAATGTTGTACGCTGGGTTGCATAATATCTAATAATGGCGAAGGCCATAGTCCAAAAAGAAGTACTAAAAGCGCTAGACAAATTAAAGTTACTTTTTCGCGCAAGTCGATATCGGTCAAACCGGCGATCTTATCTTTAGTCACCTCACCAAACATCACTCTTTTGTACATCCACAAAGTATACGCAGCAGCTAATATCAAAGTTAAACCAGCGATTGCAGCTATCCAAAAATTGACCTGAAAGCTGGCAAGTATCACCATGAACTCGCCGACAAAACCCGACGTACCAGGAAGCCCAGCATTCGCCATTGAAAACAGCATAAAATACATAGCGAACTTTGGCATTACATTAACCACACCGCCATAATCTCCAATTTCTCTTGAGTGTATTCTTTCATACAAAACACCAATGCATAAAAACAGTGCGCCAGAAATAAACCCGTGAGAAATCATCTGAATTAGCGCACCTTGAATCCCCATGATAGCGGCATCAACATGATTGTTTGCAACTAATGAAAAACTTAAAAATAAACCTAGTGTGACAAATCCCATGTGGGCGATTGAAGAGTAAGCAACCAATTTTTTCATATCAGTTTGCGCCAATGCCACAAAACCAATATAAGCGACCGCTATTAAAGACAAAACAATCATAGTGTTTGCCATATCCATCGACGCATCCGGCACTATTGGCAACATAAATCTTATGAAACCATAGGTTCCCATTTTGAGCATGATAGCTGCCAAGATGACACTCCCTCCTGTTGGAGCTTGGACATGTGCGTCTGGTAGCCATGTGTGCACCGGCCACATAGGAACTTTTATTGCAAACGCGATTAAAAAAGCGAAAAAGAGTAGCTTTTGTACTCCCGCATCTATCACCAAACTATGCATCGCAAAAATATCGAAATTAACACCCGCTACATCATTTCCTGAATGTATTCCTAAGTAAATGAGTGCGATCAACAAGAATACTGAACCAAAAAAGGTGTAGATAAAAAACTTTAGTGTGGCGTATATTCTATTCGGTCCTCCCCATATACCAATAATGAGAAACATAGGTACAAGCATAGCTTCCCACATCACATAAAATAGTATTGAGTCGGTTGCCGCAAAGACCCCGTTCATTAATCCACACATCACTAAAAATGCGGCTAGGTAATGCGAAACTCTTAACTTTATTTTGTTCCAACTCGAAATTATGACGATTACCGTCATTAATGAGGTTAAGACAATCAAAGGTAAAGAAATGCCATCCACACCCAATGAATACCTAATATTGAGTGAAGCGATCCATGACTTATCTTCAGTAAATTGTAAATAGTAACGACTAGCATCAAATTCATTTAGAGCGATTAAACTTAAAATAAAAGTGATCAATGAGGTTAATAGTGCAATCCATTGAGTTGCATTTTTATTTTTTTGGCCGGAGCCAAAAACAATAATGCCTGCGCCAATAATTGGCAACCAGATCAATAAACTAAGAATAGGAATATTATTTAACATTTTTTTCTTCTTTGTTCCTTAAAACCATTCATGCTATTTCAGGTTTTATTCTAATGGTTGAGCGCGGACCAATATAACCAGCCTAAGAGAGTCAACAAACCAAATACCATCACAAATACATAATGATACAAATACCCCGTTTGAATATTTCGTATTTTTGCAGAAAGATTAGCTACCATTGACGCAGTTCCATTTACCATAATTCCGTCAATAATATTGATGTCAATCCACTTCCAAAACCTTCTGCCTAACCCAACTCCACCAGTAGAAAAATAATTAATATAGAGTTTATCAAAATAATAATTGTTTTCTAACACGCCATTAATGGGTCCTAATAGTTTCTTTATTGAGCTTGCGAACTCTGGCTTTTTCACAACCACAATATAGGCTGTCACTAAACCTGCTAGTGCTAGCCAAAGCGGCCAGTGAAAAACTGAATTTAGCGCCAAATAAAACGGATGCTGATAATGTTCAACTATCCTTGCAATTGAATTGTGTTGTTCCGCAATGTATATAGAGGAATCAAAGTATTGGCCGGACAGCATGCTTGGTGCTAATAAATACCCAATAAAAAGAGAAGGTATAGCTAAAGCAACTAAAGGTCCCCAAACTACCGCGGGCGATTCTTTCAAGTGAGATTTAGTTTCATCATCCATTCTTTCTTGAGTATGAAAAACCATAAAAAATAACCTAAAACTATAGAGCGCGGTAAAAAACACACCGATTAAAACACAAATATAGGCATAGCTAGACGCTGACAATTGAGAAAATTGTACCGCTTCTATAATGGCATCTTTAGAATAAAAGCCAGAGAAAAGAGGTGTGCCAATTAGCGCCAAAGATCCAATTAACATAGTTATATAAGTGATTGGCATGTACTTTTTAAGATTGCCCATCTTGCGCATGTCTTGTTCATGATGCATGGCGATGATCACAGAACCTGCACCTAAAAATAACAGAGCTTTAAAGAATGCGTGAGTCACTAAGTGAAAAATCGCTACAGAGTAAGCAGAAGCGCCTAAAGCAACCACCATGTAACCTAATTGCGATAAAGTGGAGTAAGCCACCACTCGTTTAATATCATTTTGAATAACACCCAAAAAGCCCATAAATAGCGCCGTCGTTCCGCCAATAACTAAGATAAAATTCAATGCGATATCTGATTGTTCAAATAATGGCGACATTCTAGCCACCATGAATACCCCCGCAGTTACCATTGTTGCTGCATGGATTAACGCGGATATTGGCGTTGGTCCTTCCATTGCATCAGGTAGCCAAACATGCAAAGGCACTTGTGC
>JBMYPE010000127.1:0-5733 GCA_049600015.1 Kangiellaceae bacterium | reverse complement strand
GTCCAAAAAGGAATATTCATTAACACCAGTGCTAATATTCCTTCAAAAGCAAAAAAGCGATAGAAACCATGAGAACGAAAGTTTCTTAAAGACTTCCAAGATAAAGCGATCAGAAAAATGGTTCCTAATGCAAATGTGATTAGTCGAATGGTAAAGAAGTATTCAAATTCCAATTTTGTTTTCCTTAGTTTTTGTTTGATGTTTTTGAATGCTTGAGTTAGTTACTCTTACACTTATTTATTTTTCTCGACTCAACAATAGACTCTAAATGAGCTACCACTTCATTTTTCCAGTGTTTTGGTTTTAGTACTTCACAGTGAGAGACATCAAATTTCTTGCGACCAATTTGATACCCAACTACATGCTGGCAGCCTCCACCAATATTTTCGCTCTTTCCTTCTACTTTACACTTTGCTACTAATTTCCAATAGTGTGCTTCACGTATTGAACTTCTACATTTTGAATAAGGGCTTTCAGATCCTTTGATCGCTTTGTACGCTTCAATTTGAGCTTTTTTATAATTTTCTGTAAGTTCACAAGATACGCTTGTTAGTAAATTAGAAGATAAAAAAATAAGGAAGAGAATTACAATTTTCATTTCAAATACTCAAAAATTAAACTTTTCAATAGTGACTCGTTTATAGGGTTGTATTTCATTTGTTTCTTATCAACTGTAGAATATTTCCTGTTTCTAAAATGAATTGTCCACTATAAATCTTTTCTCCATTGGGAGCATATATTAATAACTTCTCATTGGCTCCATTAAGTATTTGTAATGCTACAGAAATGTTTGTATGGTAACCATGATCATTCACTTCTTCTGCACATGCGGAGATTAAAATAAATCCAAGTGTTTCGGCATCAAGACTTTCGATAACTTTGGACTGTTGTTCAAAGTCCTGAGCGCACTCTTTAGAGGCTACTACAAGTGACGTTACTTGAACATCCCTTCTGTATTCATTTGAAAACTCGGTCGAAGCGTTGTCGATGTTATAAGTTTTGCTATTAGTTGGTCCAGAGAACTTAAAACTAGTTGCACTGACAAATGAAATATTCAATAAAATAGTTAAATAAAAGTATTTGATAGCTTCAACCCTTGGGAAATATATTATTTTTTAATCTGTTAAATACATTCTTCATTAATCAAAATATTCTAATTCCAGTAAATATTCATACTTGATAAAACCTAACATTGTATTTAACAACAAACCCAAGCAGACCAATAAACACAAGCGTAACAATTGCCATAGGAATATTTCCAGAAAGAAAAAGCACTACCGCAGAAATTAAAAATGTAATAGCGATTACCGCCGCACCAATCTTTCTAATTCTTGGAATCGCTAAAATAACTCCTCCAAGAAGCTGAACTGCACCAAAAGTAATTAATAGTGAATTGCTAAAACCAAATGGACCAAAAAACTCAACCTCTTGAGGCATTAAAAGTATTTTAGTAATTCCAGATAAAACGGCTAATAACACAAGCAATACCAGAAGGATGTAAAAGGCAATTTTCATAGCAAGGTGGACACTAATAGCTTTTGGGTAGATGTTATAACCAAAAATACCTTAAAGCTATTAGCGGGTCAAATTGAGCACTTGCTATTTCAACTCCAATTGATCGCCTGGTTTTACAATCGCTGCCGCAGTAGCAAGATGTATAAAGGCTCGATAAGAATGGTAGTCTTGAATGGTATCGTTTTGATACATGATCATTCTGTCTAACCACAAAATTCCAGGATTATTCGTATCAAAATTACTATTGGTTTGCCATAGCCAATTCCATTTAGTCCAATCATCTGGGATTGCTTGAAAAGTCGAAAGAGAAATAGGAGAAGTATCGTTGTTATCATTGCCGCCATGTGTATTAACCTCGGCGCATAATTTAGCTAATGCGTAATAGTCTGCATCGCTTTCGCCTAATGATTCCGCAATAAATGCAGCATAGGCTATTGAGTTCATATGGTAAAAATAAGATCCGGCATGACCATCTAAACCTAAATCCCAGTCATCGCCGTCGCCGTTTTGATTATTTGGGTCGCCTTTGGTTAATATATCCGCCGCATCTAAAATTAATCGCCCAACGACAGAATCACCAGTTCTTTCATGACGATAAAGTAATCCAGGAGCGCTTCGCATAAAATACTCAAAGCCAGCTTGAAACATCTGCCGATTGGTTTTAATTCCTTGAGTTCTATCGTGTACACCGTTGCCATCAATATCAATTAAATAGGCTTCTACGGCATTGTAGTTAAAACCGTCCGGGTGTGAGTTCATGTAATCAACAAAAAAGTCGATTTTTTCTTCAAATTCCGCCAATAGATTTGAATCATCAAAAAATACAGCAGCAGCTCTATCCACAACATCTAAACCATTTCTTAATGCTGTTCTTCCTAGAGTATCGCGGGTAATAAATTGAGCTTGTTCGTAAATGACTTCTTTTGCTCTTTGGTCGCCGGTTAAATAATAGTAAGTTTCAATTCCTGCGATATGACTATAATCAGGATTGCCAGCGTAACCAGACCATGATTGAACGCCGTGTCTATGCACTGAACCGACTGAAGAAAACATATTGCGTCCATCCAACTCTGTGCCTGCCTGCCCGGTTGACGTAGCAAAGTGAACCGTTTGTTGATCCATTGTGTGTCTTGCTAATGCTTCCGCATCTAAAAATGTTTGATGACTAGGCTGTCTTAAATATTGAACCCATAATTGATTGGATGGTTCGCCGGAGTTTCCAGACCAACCATAGCGACCTCTTGTTGACCAAGTGGCGCTAGTTTGACGAGAGCCTGCAAATTTTCCTCTGATATCACCATAATCTTCTATGCCAAACCAATCAAACTTGATTCTTTGGTTGTAGCGCATAAAATCTCGATTGATTTGCAGAACTTTGTCTATGCGATAAGCGCCTTCTGAGTTGGCTAAGCTGGTATCAAAATAGAAAGGACCGACACCCATTACCAGTGCGTCACTATACCATTTTGCATCTGCCACCATCACAGATGGGCCTTGATCAATGGTTGTGGCTATATCTTCTAGTTTTGCTGTATCTAATGCACCACTGGCAAAATCAATCAGGTAATCATCGGTAGTACTTAATCCTTGAGCGCCTCTAAGAAAATAGTGATTAGTGAAACGGTTAGTTTCTCCTTCGCGTGTCGCTATTTCTGCAGCGAGTCCCGAAGAAGCATCGGTTTCACTTGCTAGCGGTGTATAACGGGTTAAATCCCAAGGGCTTTGCGAGCTTGGGTAAAGCTGAATCTCTAACCCATCATCATTAGCCGTAAGCGCTTTAGGGAAACGCTCGGCCATATCTCTAAGAACCAAACTCATGCTGACATTATTCTTACTACGTCCCACATAACCCAATGCTTGGCCGCTTGATTGGTCGCCATCAATTAAATAGTTACGGAATTCCGTGTGTAAAAGCTCACCGTTGCCCGAAGCAATTGTTTCACCTTCAATAACAGTTGATGAGCCACTAGAGATCATGGGTAACTTCAAACCATAACCCGCAATTTGCTGGGTTTCATCACCGGTATAAACAATAGTATGCGCAACTTTGATTGAGCTTTTTCCAGCATAAAAATGTAAGCGAACTATAAAGGTGGAAAATCCGTTACCCGAAGTATCCAAATGCGCGCCTGAAATTTTAATTACGGAATGCATGCTGCCTTGTTCTTCAATCTCTACTTGCAAATCAAACGGGTCGTAACGATTATAAGTAGAATTGCCTGATGCGCTCACAGAGTCTTCATACTCTTTAAAATAACTGCCTGCTTTTGGGCTAGAGTCTGATTTTAATAAACCACTAAAAAAATTTGTGGTACTAGAATCGCTAGAGTCAAACATTGAAATATAAGCGCCACGATCAGTCATAGGATCAATGGGAGCTTCAATTATCACTTGGTTATCCAGTAAGGCTCGGTGAATAATCGCACCGTTTAGTTTTGGTATTTCTACGCTAAAACCGCCAGTTGAAACAGTGAAAAGCTCGTTACTTTCTTCTATCTCAATTGGGTTATTTACTGCGGTGTTGGCTGCATTTATTTTGTTAATGGTTAAAGTTTTGGTTTCGCCTGCATTTAACGCAACTTCTGTGTCAAACAACAACCATCTAACGCTACCATCATCCCAAAGCGACAAAGTTTTTGTTTGAGTTGGTAATAATAGACCGCCATCATAGACTGATACAAAATCAGATTCCGCTAAAAGCCCTTTTGGAAATGGAATGCCCGATCTCACTTTTGCTGCTGAATCGCCGTTACCCGTGTGGTCAGTTACTTCAACGTCTAATAGTTTGGCTAGTACTTGGATATTATTCGCACTAAAAACAGCTGTTGTTTGTTGGTCAGTGGCAAGTTCCAAAGAGCATACTTCAGTATTGCCTGCACAAGCGCCGGTCCATTCAAAAAATGAATAATCAGCCGCGGCAACAGCAGTTAAAGTGACTTGCTGATCCGTATCGAAAACTTCTGAACAGTCAGAACCACAATCAATTCCTTCTGGTGAGGACGTTACGCTACCACTACCGCTAATGGTGACATCAAGAGTGACTTGGTCGTTTGATTCTGCGGTAAAGTTAGCTGTCACATTTTGTGCTTGGGTCATCACAATATTACAATTACCAGTACCAGAACAAGCACCAGACCAATTCGAAAATACATAATTAGGTTGGCTTGTCGCTGTTAACACAACCGCTTGGTTTTCTTCAAATACCTGAGAACAATCGGAGCCACAATCTATTCCAGCAGGCGAAGAGGTTACACTGCCTTCACCTTCTACTACCACATCGAGAGTATATTGAATGACTGATTCTTCAATAAAATTTGCACTGACGTTTTGTGCTTGACTCATTTCTACAACACATTGGCCGTCACCACTACAAGCACCGCTCCAACCACTAAAAACGTATCCGCTAGCTGAGGATTGCGATAAGGAAACACTGTCACCTTGGTCAAAATTTGCATTACATTCAGTTGCACCATTGCCACAATTTATTCCGGTGGGTGAAGAGGTGATAACGCCATTTCCACTCACATCGAGAGTTAACGCAAAGCTAGTCACTTCAACTTGTTCAAAAACAGCCTCCACAGCCAAATTTGAAGATAGCGTGACATTACAGCTATCCGTTCCTGAACATGCTCCTGACCAATTTCTAAAAACATAACCATCGGCTGCGGTTGGCGTTAAAGTAACAACCGTATTTTCCGCAAAACTATAAGTACATTGTGCGCTACATGCATTAGATTGACCTGTGACACTAACCGAGCCTTCACCTGTTACGTTCACGGACAAATTGAAATTATTAACTGGATCTTCGCCATCCTCTTCACTGTCGCCATCGCCGCTGCTTCCCCCACAAGCCATTAAACTTATTAGAGCGATAACTGAAGTGATGTGAAGTAGGTTGATGATATTTAGTCGAATAAAATTTAACATAATTTATTTAACCTTTTGCTGACAGACTGATTTTTCTAGGTTTAACAATCAAATGAACTGAGCATTAGAATAGTCAAATATCAAGGTATCTATCGACTAACAGTCAACATTTTGGTGACAATTTTAATAATTGCTTGTGGTTTTAATGATGGATGCGACTCAAGTCTCAATATTTTGAAATAACCGGTTTTGCTATAAACTGCATTTGTTAGCCAACAATATGTTACTCTCGACTAGAAATAAGATACGTAAAAGGAATATAAAATGATTCGTCATCAGTTAAATAAAACA
>JBMYPE010000126.1:0-5755 GCA_049600015.1 Kangiellaceae bacterium | reverse complement strand
GTGGAAAGTGTGAAGTTTTAATCTTTAATAAAATAACCACATATAGCTATTCTTGAGCTATACTCTCTTTTGCTTATCTAGCACTTTATTATTCGATAAAGTGCTTTTTTGTGTTCTAAAGAAATAAAAATTTCCTTATTTCTTTCATATTTCAATTTTCTTTTCTGGTAATATTCACAAAACAACTCTTTTAGATGCATCTGTATTATAAAAGTTACATAACTATTCGAATAAATTTGTTTTAATTCACTTTATTGTATATATTTCTTGGGTTAATACATTTTTGTTGGTTGCCGATACTACCTTAGTGCAAGTTTTTAGAATGTTGATTTTGGTATGTAAGCCTTCACTGAGAAATTCAAATAGGAAATATTCGCATGGAAAATAAGTTCAAGAAATTTCGTTTATCAGCTGTCTATGGCGCTGTCTTAATCACACTCGGAGCGTGTGATATAGGTGAGCCTGAAGAGGTAGTCGTAGATCCCGTTGCTCCACATGATCCAATCCCATTGGTAGACCCGTCGGAATTGACGGGACCGGTTTTTGGGGATTTACCTGAAGGTCTTGAAGAGGCAAATCATGGTGCATTTGAAGGTGGTGCGACAGGAACAGGAGCTGACACCTCAGCTAACAACGTATTGCAAGCTGCTGATCAAAGAGACAATGGTAAATTTAATGTGCCTACAAACGGTGCTCCAAGTCCATTGTTTGGCGCTGAACCATTTACTCAGCAAATGATGCGTTTTGAAGAGTTTGGACCAACTTCATTGAACTTAGACCAATCAGAAGCTCCAGCTAACTGGGCTTCATTGCCAGTCGCGGAAAATGCTGCGAGTATTCCAGATTCTGCCGCATTAGAGTCATTTTTGAGTCAAGATATTTGGCCGATTCCGACAAAATATTCTAATACCATAGATGCTAATCCTTGGCAGGCAGAAATAGAAAGTTATTTAGGCCGAGCGTTAGATACGCCGCCAGCAGAAGGTCGTCCGCCTGGTTTGGGTTGGTCTCATCAACGTTGGGAAGAGTTTAAGCCAGAAACCTATTTTCAAACTGCAACCACGGGTTCTAGAACTAATGGTGGTTTTAGAGATGATAAGCAAGACCATGGATACAATGTCGGCGAATTTGCACCCGGCGGGTTATATCATAACACCGCTGGATTAGAAGGAACTGCTGGAACAACTAATGGAATCAGTATTCGATTCCATCCTAATATGCCTATCCAAGATCCTGAAGCTTTATGGACATTTGACGGAACATTACCGCCTAAATTACTCAAAGTTAGATATGGTGAACCTGTGGTGATGAGACACTACAATGCACTACAAATTGATGTTGCGGCTAACAGAGGATTTGGTGTTCATACGCTTTCTACTCATGAGCACAATGGTCATAATCCTGCAGAAAGTGATGGGTATACCAACTCATTCTTCTTTCCTGGTCAGTTCTACGACTATCGTTGGCCAATCCCTTTAGCGGGGCATGACTCTATAAACACTGATGCAAAGGACATTCGTGCGGGTGCGCCTGATGGAAATGGCGGTATCACCAAAATACCAGGTGATTGGCGTGAGACCATGAGTACTCACTGGTTTCATGATCATATGTTAGATTTTACTGCGCAAAATGTTTATAAAGGCGATGTCGCCATGATGAACTACTACAGTGCAATCGACCGTGGTAATGAGTCAATCGATGATGGAGTAAATTTAAGATTACCCAGTGGCTCTGGGCTAGATTGGGGTAATAGAGACTATGATGTCAACTTGGTTCTGGCTGAAAAAGCATTTGATTCTGAGGGGCAACTTTGGTTTAACCCATTCAATCTAAAAGGCTTCATTGGTGATGTAATGACAGTTAACTTCCTCTACAAACCCTATATGGATGTTAGAGCAAGAAAATACAGATTTAGATTGCTAAATGGTTCGGTGTCTCGTTACTTTAAAACCGTTCTAGTTGATGAAGATGGAGATCGTGTTCCATTTCACATGATAGCCAATGACGGTAACATCATGGAACACACCGTATATTTTGAAGACGGTGAATTACCTACTCACGGTATCGCTGAAAGATATGACATTATTGTCGACTTTGGTGAGTTTGAAGAGGGCGATAAACTTTATTTTGTGAACTTATTGCAACACAAGAATGGACAAGTAGCCGATGTCAATATACCACTGGAAGATGTTCTTAGTGGTGATTATGCACCAACTATGTTTGATGATGATGGCGACGGAACCTATGACCGTTGGGTAGATGGCGACCCTGTTGTTGGAAAATTCATGGAATTTCGCGTTCAGGCTTATACTGGAGAAGACAACAGTCTAAACCCTGCGGATTATGTGGCTGGCAAGAGAAAAATGATCCCTCTTAGACGCCCAACAGAAGACGAGCTAGCAAATGCTTTACACCGTACATTTGAATTTGAACGTCAGCCAACAGATGAAAAACCTTGGGTTATTAAAACTGACGGAGGCGCTGGGTTAAATATGGATCCACGCCGTTTATCAGCGGCCCCTACCAAGAATTCTGGTGGGCTAGAAGTATGGCGAATTATCAATAGTGGAACTTGGAGTCATCCGGTCCATATTCATTTTGAAGAAGGTATTGTTCTTAGAAGAAATGGCGTAGAACCAAGTCGAGAGAATGGACTAGAGCATGAACAATGGGCTAGAAAAGATGTTTATCGAATTGGTCCACAACCAGATAGTGGAAGTATTGTAGAAGTTGCATTGAGATTCCGTGAATTTGCCGGTACTTATATGGAACATTGTCATAATACTCAACACGAAGATCACGCGATGTTACTTCGCTGGGACATTGAAAATCCAGGACAAGTAAAGTTAATGCCAACACCTATGCCTTCTTGGGATGGCGTTAGTTATGTTGATACTGTTGCTTTACCTACCGCACGCGAAGGAGATGGTTTTGGCCAATACGGTCCTCAAGTGCAGCCTATGTCGGTTTGGGTTGAAAATGCTGTTGTTGGTGAGTTAGACGAGATCAATGATGTTCCATTAGGTGATGCTCTGTCTGCAGAAGAGCCTGCGAATGAACGTGGAACTGCAACATTCCCACTTGTGAAAGGTACAAACATTGACGCTGATGGCGTAGAAACTGAAGTTTGGTACTTTTTACATGATGTAAGTGATGAAGATATTGCAGAAGAGCTTGGTTTAGCTTGGGGTGGCGCATTAGCTAAAACACCTGAAGCAGCGAGTTCTCCAGCTTCGGTTGATGAAAACGGATACTGGACATTTGAAGGTGATTTACCCAATCCTATTTGGGCTAATCCACCTTGTCGAGTTTCTGATGGAACTGATGCTAGTGGCACGCCTTGTGAAAACCCAGATGCACTACCAGATGTAGATCCGGAAAATACCTACTCACCATTACGTCGAGTGACATACAATGGTAAGGAAGTTATTTTTAACGCAATTATTGTTAAGTGGGGCGACCAGCCTTGGGAAAAGAACCGTTTAGATGAGTCATGTGTTAGCTTCCCAGACCTTCCAGCTAATACAACTTGTGTTTATAACGGTGACGTTTGGGGCGGATTACATGCTTCAGGTCATGTTGTAGCAATGGAAACTGAAGGCGAAAATCCTTATGTATCCTTTAAGTTACATAAGTCTTGGGCTGCTGAAGGTGATTATCTACCTTACTATATTGTATTAGACACATTCCCAGCAGGCCCAGCGAGAGCAATGGGGGTTCCTTATGTACCTAAGCATGCGCATTTAGCTGATGCTGCTGTACCGTTAATTCAGTTTATTCCGCCTGCTCCTATACGTCCGAGCTACCCACCAACGCCTTCCGATGGCTTTGGAATTTTGGGTGGTGGTCCATTTGGGAGCCAGGTTGGTGTTCCTTCATACTTTATGCCGGAAGATGATTATAGTCCAATGTGGCATATTGGCTTCGCTCACTGGTTAGAGCCAGCGTCAGAAGTAGTAAAAGGATTAGATCGAATTAAAGAGCTAAGAGCGGAAGGTAAGTTGGAAGTAGTAGAATTTCCACCGCCACCCAATATGGGTTTGAACAACTATGACTTTGAGAACTTAAATTCTCCACATGTCGTAAATTGTCCAACTCCAATGACAATCGATCGTGTCATCCACGATGTTCGAAACGCAGGGAAGTTTGAATAAGCTTCTCTTCGGGATGAACTAAAAAACTACCGCGGTGGAACAAAGGTTCGCTGCGGTTTTTTTTGAATGCATATAATGTATATAAAGTATAATTAAGAATAACTCTCGAAATAAATTGAAAGGTTAAATCATGCACTCAGTGTTGAGAATCGTATTTGTTCTTCTTTTAGCTAGCCTTACTGCTTCAGCCACGCAAGCGAAAGAAGTTTGGGGAGCTGATTATTTTCCCAACATCACTCTTGTCAATCAAGATGGGAAAAAAGTTAAATTTTTTGATGATCTGTTAAAAGATAAAATTGTCGCAATTAATTTTATCTACACTACTTGCCCAGACTCTTGTCCACTTGAAACAGCTCAACTTGTGAAAGTGCAAAACATAATGAAAGATCGGATTGGTAAAGATGTATTTATCTATTCAATTACCATTGATCCCGATGTGGATACGCCAGAAAAGTTAAAGGAATATAAAGGAAAATTTGGGGCTAAGTGGGATTTCTTCACTGGAGATGAGCAAGAAATAATTAGTATACGGAGAAAATTGGGACTTTATATAGAAGAGTTAGAAGAAGGTTCAAATAATCATAATGTGAGCATGATCGTTGGCAATCAAACCACTGGTCGATGGATGAAACGCTCGCCTTTTGAAAATCCCTATGTTTTGGCTGACCAGTTAGGCAATTGGCTCGATGGGTGGAAATCTCCACAGAAAGACAGAGACTATGCGAATGCACCAAAATTAAGAAATATTTCGCAAGGAGAGTCTTTGTTCAGAACTCGCTGCGCCATTTGCCACACATTAACAGGCAATGAACTGCCGGGAGCAGTTGGTCCTGACCTTTTAGGTGTTACACGTGTTAGAGAAAAACAATGGTTATATGACTGGCTTAAAGCCCCCGATCAAATGTTAGCCAAAAAAGATCCAATCGCCATATCGCTTTATAAAAAATATAATCGTGTCGCAATGCCTAACATGCGATTAACTCAAAACGAAGCGACAGATTTGCTGATTCACATAGAAGCGGAAACAGCAAGACTTGCTCCCAATAAAGGAAAAATTTTTGATCAGAGTATAGAAGAAAATGAACAGCAAGAAGATTTAGTGGCTGTCATGAATGCTTGGGTCAGAGAGCCTATTATAGAATCTGATATCCATGCTGGCTATTTTACTTTGGTTAATGTCAGCGCAAAAGATCTAGAGTTAGTTTCTATTAGTTCGGATGCTTATGAAACCGTCGAGATTCATGAAATGACACACAAAAATGGCATGATGAAAATGGCTGAAATAGATTCATTGGACATATCTGCAAATGGAAAAGTTAAACTTTCTCCGGGCGGTAAACATCTTATGTTGATTAACCCCAGTCGTGAGATAAAAACTGGTGGAAGAGTCGAATTAATTTTGAAGTTTAAATCTGGAAATAAACAAGTGGTTGATTTGCCAATCAAATCGAAATAACAAAATTTTTGGCTCTCTACGGCAGAATTTTATGTGATGAATGAGCGTCTGAATTAAAGGGAAAAATCACTGAAATGAATAAAAACATAATTGTTATCTTGTTAGTCACAGTAGCGTTAATCGGTAGTGTACTTTTGTTAAATCA
>JBMYPE010000125.1:0-5756 GCA_049600015.1 Kangiellaceae bacterium | reverse complement strand
CTCCCGCTTCATTTGAACCAAGTATTGATTATGTTGTAACTAAAATACCCCGCTTTAACTTTGAAAAATTTCCTAACTCTGATGCCACACTAACCACACAAATGAAATCCGTTGGTGAGGTCATGGCAATTGGTCGAACTTTTCAAGAATCTATGCAAAAAGCATTACGTGGTTTAGAAACTGGTGTTGATGGTTTTGATCCTATTTTAAGAACTGATAAAGATAACTGGAAAGAATGGTTAAGACATAATCTACAAGTTCCGGGTTGTGAAAGGATCTATTATGTGGCTGATGCATTTAGACAAAACTATTCAGTAGAAGAAGTTTTTCAACTCACTAATATTGATCCTTGGTTCTTAGTTCAAATAGAAGAATTAGTGACCTTAGAAAATCAATTTTCTAAACTAAGTTTAGGGGATGTGAGTCAGCCGTACCTTAAAAATATGAAACGAAAAGGTTTTTCAGATTTGCGCTTAGCATCTTTATTGCACGTGAGCGAAAAAGAAATTCGTAAATTGCGCCACAGCTTTAATCTTTACCCTGTTTATAAACGAGTTGACACTTGCGCCGCTGAGTTTTCAACTGATACCGCTTACCTATATTCAACTTACGAAGATGAATGCGAATCTAACCCAAGCGACCGTGACAAGATAATGATCATCGGCGGTGGCCCCAACCGAATAGGACAAGGTATCGAGTTTGATTACTGTTGTGTGCACGCAGCATTTGCAATGAGAGATGACGGTTATGAAACCATTATGGTTAACTGTAATCCCGAAACAGTATCAACAGATTACGATACCTCCGATCGTCTCTATTTTGAGCCGGTCACATTAGAAGATGTATTAGAAATAGTGGCAAAAGAAAAACCCAAAGGCGTCATCGTACAATACGGTGGACAAACTCCACTTAAATTAGCAAGAGATTTAGAAGCAGCAGGCGTGCCAATTATCGGTACATCACCTGATGCGATTGATCGCTCTGAAGATAGAGAAAGATTCCAACGCTCAATTGAAAGGCTAGGCTTAAAACAACCACCCAATCGAACCGCTAGAAATGCAGAAGATGGCGTCAGACTCGCAGAAGAAATTGGTTATCCGCTCGTTGTGAGACCATCTTATGTCCTTGGTGGTCGTGCCATGGAGATTGTTTTTAACGCAGACGAGTTAAAACGCTACATGACAGAAGCAGTTTCAGTTTCAAATGAATCGCCTGTGTTGCTAGATCGCTTTTTAAATGATGCGATTGAGGTCGACATTGATGCGATATACGACGGTGAAACGACTTTAATGGGCGGCATCATGGAGCATATAGAACAAGCCGGTGTTCACTCTGGTGATTCCGCTTGTTGTATTCCACCGCATAGCCTAAGCCAAGCCATGCAGGATCGATTGCAAAAACAAGTAGAAGCAATGGCGAAAGAACTACAGGTTTGCGGCTTAATGAATACTCAATTTGCCATTCAAGGCGACGAAATTTATGTATTAGAAGTGAATCCAAGAGCTTCCAGAACAGTTCCATTTGTATCAAAAGCAACCGGACGTCCATTAGCGAAAATTGCTGCGAGTGTCATGGCCGGTCGCTCTTTAAAAGAACAGGGAATTACGCAACCTCTTAAATCTGATTTTTTTACTGTGAAAGAGCCAGTTTTCCCATTTAACAAATTTCCAGGAAGCGATCCAATTTTAGGACCTGAAATGAAATCGACTGGTGAAGCAATGGGCGTAGGCAATACTTTTGGAGAAGCCTATTACAAAGCGCAACTCGGCGGCGGCTCACAGGCACCGAGAGGTGGTAAAGCGATTCTTAGCGTCAAAGACAGTGACAAAGCGAAACTAGCAGAAACAGCACGAGCATTAATAGAAGTAGGCTTTGAAATTTGTGCGACTGGCGGTACTGCAAAGCAGCTGATTGACCAAGGTGTTTTTTGTCAACGGATCAACAAAGTCTACGAAGGCAGACCTCATTTAGTTGATATGATCAAAAATGATGAAATAGATTATATTGTCAATACAACTGAGGGTTCTCAAGCCGTAGCGGACTCATACACCATAAGGCGTTCGGCATTACAGCATAAAGTAGCTTATACTACGACTTTAGCCGCAGGCTTTGCCACTGCAAAAGCGATAAGTCATCAGACGAGACAAAAAGTGGTCACAGTGCAAGAATTACATCAGCGAGTATCAGAGATAGGTTAATCTCAACAGAATAATTAAGGTAAAAGAAATGCAAACAACTCCAATGACAAAACAAGGTGCAGATGCCTTGCAAAAAGAGCTTACAGATTTAAAACAAAACCAGCGTCCAAAAGTAGTAGCAGCTATTGCCGAAGCGCGCGAACATGGTGATTTAAAAGAAAATGCTGAGTATCACGCAGCAAGAGAACAACAAGGCTTTATAGAAGGCCGAATACAAGATATCGAATCAAAATTAAGCACCTCTCAAATTATAGACATTCAAAGCATTACAAATACTGGCAAAGTGATATTTGGAACCACCGTCACTATTGTCAACATGGATACGGACAAAGAAGTCACCTATCAAATTGTTGGTGATGACGAAGCTGATGTTAAAAAGAACAAAATCTCCGTCAATTCACCCATTGCTCGCGCTTTAATCGCCAAACAAGAAGGCGATGATGTAATCGTCAAAACACCGGGCGGTGAAGTAGATTACGAAATACTCAAAGTAGAGCATCTTTAGGTTTAGTGGGTGTAAATATTGCACTTTATAAGGATATAAGCTGATATTTACAATAATATCTCAAATTGAGCTTTGAATTTAAAACTACTCGTGAGAGTATAAGTGCTGGCTAGAATTTAACCAATTCTAGCTCCAGTAGTCGCTTTTTATAATTAAAGTGAAGTAAGACAAAAAAGATGATGTAATAACAAATGAACTCAGGTAGTAACGATGGAAATGGATTTAATAAGGTAAACCGGTTTGATACTGGTTTCTACCAAGCCATGATCGATACATTATCTGAAGGTGCATTTGTATTAGAAAACAAGCGTTTTTTATTAGTCAACGAAGCCTTTTGTGAACTCACCGACAGTTTGCCCTCAGAATTAAAAGGCCAGCTTTTTGAGCGTTATATTTTTCCAAAAAGAAACACTGCCGCCTTTGAAGATTCGCGCAACCATGGCGCTATTACTCGTCTAAATACGCCAGAAATTAATGACCGAATTACAAGCGAAGCACACGAATACCAATTAGTTGTGACCAGTCAAAAAGGTAAATGCACACCAATTGAATTAAGCAGCCAACATTTCAAAAGTGCGGATGATCGAACTTTTCAAGTTGCTACAATACGCAAACGCCAAATGGAACATGCACTTAATCAGGCACTCAGAGATTCAGATAAAAACCTAAACCAATTGATTTCTCATATCCCGGATATCTTTTTACAGATAGATGAGTTTGGTGTTGTGAGAGGTAGTTCAAATTATTCTGAGCAGACTTTAGGTTACATCAATAGTGAAATTCACAATCAACCACTCTCGCAGCTATTTATGAACACAAGTGAATATGCAGAAGTGTTGTCTAAAATAATGCAAAAAAGAGGTGAATCAGTTGAGATTGAAACGAGTTTCAAACGCAAAGATGGTACGCCTCTTTTAACCGCACTAACCGCGTATGCGGAATATGACCGAAGTCAGAAATTTAAAGGGCTAATATTAATTGGTCGAAAAGAAGTGACGTTAGATTCGCAGATATTCTCACCAAACAACAGCAGCATTAGAGATCCTTTGACTCACTTAGCTAACCATTTAACTTTTCATGAACATTTAGTAAAGTCAGTCAGGCGAGCCAGAAGGCATCATACTCAAATGTGGGTTTTGCGATTAAATTTACACAATTATGCTGAAATTAAAAAGCGATTTGGCAGTGATGTCAGCGACTCTTGTATCGTTCACTTTTCGCAAAGATTGCAAAGTTTTTTTAGAGATACCGATATCATTGCCAGAGTGGATGAAGATCAGTTCGCAGTGCTGTTAGACGATTACACCAACCAGTTAGCTTTAAAAAGTTTGATCAATCGTTTACGTGAAGTGATGGATCAAAAAACAAATATTTCTCAATATCCTTACGGTTTTCAATTTAATATTGGCAGTGCAAACTATCCAGAAAATGGAATTACCAGCAGCGAACTTTTAGAACATGCCGAATCCTTGATGTTTCGATATCAATTGAATTCTCAAAATCAAGGTTTATAACATTGCCTTCATCAGGTGTTTCAACTTTAAACAGAACAATTCCAAACAACATAGTTCATTGTGGTGTAATTGGAAACCCAATCGCTCACAGCCAATCGCCTGATATTCATTTATCGTTTGCCAAACAATTTGATCTTGATTTAGATTACCAAAAATATCTTGTCAGTCCAGAAGAGCTGAAATCATTTATCGCTGATTTTTTTGGTCGTGGTGGTAGAGGTCTAAATGTCACCTTACCATTCAAGCAAGAAGTGATGGGGTTGGCTAAGAATGTTTCTAGAGAGTCACTATTATGCCGTTCAGTCAACACTCTCTACTTAAATGACAACAAAGATATTTGTGGCGATACAACAGACGGCAAAGGGCTACTAATCGATCTAGAGTTAAATTCATTTGAAGTAAAGAATAAAAATATACTAATCATTGGCGCAGGTGGAGCAACCACTTCAATACTTTATTCTTTACTAAATGCTGGAGCAAAAATTACATTGCACAATCGAACACAAAGAAAAATTGAAAAGATAAAAAATGATTTTTCTAAACTTGAAAGCAATATTCAATTATATTCAGAGAAGGAAAAAACAATATTTGACGGTATCATCACCGCTACCAGCGAATTTAACAAAACACTTTTAAACCCTGTATTAAAAAACATAAATGTGAATACCTTTGTTTATGATTTGAATTACAAACAACGGGCAGAACAAACCTTAAAATTTTTTAAAGATAATGGCATCAAAAATTATTCTGACGGTTATGGCATGTTAATAGCCCAAGCCGCTAAATCTTTTGAAATTTGGCATGGAAAAATGCCAACACTAACAGGTATAAAAAATTACTAATGATCACTTGGTCAGATTTACTCGCACAAGAAAAAGAAAAAAAGTACTTCAAAGACACTCTCGCCTATGTAGATAAAAGACGTAATGAAGGTGTCGTTGTTTATCCACCAAAAGAACAAGTCTTTAGTGCTTTTTCCGCAACTCCATTCGAAAAAATAAAAGTCGTTATCATAGGGCAAGATCCCTATCACGGTCCCAACCAAGCACACGGGCTTTGTTTTTCAGTTTTACCGGGAATTAAAGCACCTCCCTCACTAGCTAATATGTACAAAGAACTTAAAATGGATATTGAAGGATTTCAAATCCCCGATCATGGCTACTTACAATCTTGGGCAGAACAAGGCGTCTTACTTTTAAATACAGTATTAACAGTTGAACAAGGACAAGCACATTCTCATAAACATTTAGGATGGGAAGAATTTACGGATGTTGTAATTGAAAAAATTAATCAACATGGTGATAGCATTGTATTTATGCTTTGGGGAGCTCACGCTCAAAAAAAAGGGGCAAAAATCGATACTAATAAACACTATGTTTTAAAAGCACCACACCCATCTCCACTTTCGGCTCATCGCGGTTTTTTGGGATGTAAACACTTTTCTAAGACAAATCAATTTTTAGTTTCTAAAGGTAAAAAGGAAATTAATTGGCAAAATTAATATCATAACTCACCCAAAACAAACATACTGATAATCCA
>JBMYPE010000124.1:0-5811 GCA_049600015.1 Kangiellaceae bacterium | reverse complement strand
ACGGGTAAAATCGTTCCAAGTCGTATTACTGGAACAAAAGCAAAATACCAGCGTCAGCTTTCAACAGCAATCAAACGCGCACGTTTTCTAGCTCTTCTACCTTATTCTGACGCACATAAATAAGCGTCCTTAAGGTAGTTGTTTTTATAACGATTAACTGATTAGAGGAAAGACTCATGCAAGTCATTCTACTTGAAAAAATCCGTAATCTAGGCGAGCTAGGCGATAGTGTAGCAGTTGCAAATGGATACGGTCGTAACTTTTTATTGCCACAAGGTAAAGCGGTACCAGCAACAAAAGCCAATACGGAAAAATTTGAAGCTCAAAGAGCTGAATTAGAAAAGAAAGCCGCTGAAGTTTTATCTGCAGCGCAAGCAAGAGCTGATAAAATCGCTGAATTAAGCGTTAAAATTGAAGCGCACAGTGGTGATGAAGGCAAATTATTTGGTTCTGTAGGAACTAAAGATATTGCTGACGCAGTCGTTGCTGCAGGTGTTGAAGTTGAGAAGAACGAAGTTCGTCTTCCTAACGGCGCATTAAGAAATACTGGTGAGTATGAAGTTGAAATTCATCTGCATTCTGATGTGAACGCTACTTTAAAACTAGAAGTGGTTGCTCAAGCTGAATAAGTTTGAGTATTAGTCAACTTATCAATTGATAATTTGACTAACGAATGTAAAAATTAAACACCCTAATCTGAAAAGGTTAGGGTGTTTTTGTTTATGCGCTGTTAATCGCTTGTAAACTATCAGTCTCAATAAAAAAATTAATGATATCAAGTTAAACGGATCTCCCTATTAATGAACGATGATCGTCAAATAAATAATATTAAAATGCCTCCGCATTCACTCGAAGCTGAACAGTCTGTATTAGGCGGTTTGATTCTTGATAATGACGCATGGGAAAAAATTGCGGAAAAAATAGTCGCAGAGGATTTTTACCGTAACGATCATAGATTAATATTTAAAGCACTTCATTATCTAGCCGAAAACGCTAAACCTATGGATGTGGTTACCTTATTTGAATTTTTGGAGCAAGAAGGTGAGGCCGATGAAATAGGAGGGCTAGCCTATATCGGGGATTTAGCCAAAAACACACCTAGTGCATCCAATATCGTTGCCTACGCGGAAATTGTAAGAGAGCGAGCGGTTCTTAGGGAATTAATCGGTGTCGCTAATAATATTGCGGATGCAGCCTATCAACCAAAAGGCCGTAAACCTGATGAACTATTAGACTTAGCAGAATCGCAAGTCTTTAAAATTGCGGAACAGCGAGAGTCCACATCAAGTGGTCCAGAGGGAGTTGCCGATATTTTACCTAAAGCGATTGATCGCTTAGAAGAGATACAAAAATCAAAAGGTGGTATTACGGGGTTAGCCACGGGCTTTACCGATTTTGATAACATGACCTCAGGTTTACAACCTGCTGATTTAGTGATTGTTGCTGGAAGACCCTCAATGGGTAAAACTACGGTAGCAATGAATATGGCAGAACATGCGGCAATTCATGGAGAAATGCCAGTTTTGGTATTTAGTATGGAAATGCCATCACAATCTTTATTAATGCGTTCCTTTGCGTCAATTGGTGGCATAGATGCCACTCGACTAAGGACTGGTGCTTTAGATGACAAGGATTGGGACAATTTATCAGTCGCTAGCAATATTTTAAAAAATAACTGTAAACTATTTATTGATGATTCTGCCGGTTTATCACCAACCGAAGTTAGAAGTCGTTCAAGACGTTTGGTAAGAGAGCAAGGCCCTATAGGCATGATTCTAATTGACTATTTGCAGTTAATGCGAGTTCCAGGGATGAGTGAAAATAGAACACAGGAAGTTTCTGAAATATCCCGCTCATTAAAAGCATTAGCAAAAGAATTAAACTGTCCCGTGGTGGCTTTATCCCAATTAAATCGATCTCTGGAGCAAAGGTCGGATCGACGCCCCGTAATGTCTGATTTGCGTGAATCTGGCGCGATTGAGCAAGATGCAGATTTAATCTGTTTTATCTATCGTGACGAAGTTTATAACCCAGAAAGTGAAAAGAAAGGTATTGCAGAAATTATCATCGGTAAACAAAGAAACGGGCCGATTGGAACAGTTAATGTAGCTTTCCAAGGACATTACAATCGGTTTGTTAATTATACGCCAGCTTATGATGGTGAGTACTAAAACTGTCAGTATTAAAATGAGTTTTGGATTGTTCAGAAATTTATGAGATAGCTATGTGGCAGCAAAAGCGGATAACTTTAAAACCTCAATCGAGAGGCTTTCATTTAATCACGCAGGAAGTATTAAATTTCTTGCCTGAAATCAAAGAGATCAAATGTGGTTTACTGCATTTGTTTATTCAACACACCTCAGCATCAATAGCCATTAATGAAGATGCCGATCCAACCGTAAGACAAGACTTAGAGACTCATTTTAGCAAAGTAGTGCCTGAGGGAGTACCTTACTATAAGCACAATTACGAAGGCGACGATGATATGCCTGCTCATATCAAAGCAACCATTATTGGCTCGTCTTTATCTCTTCCAATTACCAATGGAAAACTCAATATGGGAACTTGGCAGGGGATCTATTTGTGTGAACATCGAAATCATGGTGGCTCTAGAAATATTATTGCTACTATTCAGGCGTGAATTTAATCACAAAAGAAAATTTTATAACTCGTTCTACCTTTTGAACCGGTATAATATGCGGATTGATACGCTTAAAAAAGCATTAGTTTATTTATAATCACGAAATTAAACTCGGTGAAACATTTAGCTCTTAGGCGAAATTGACTTTTACTTTATTGAACGTTCTGAATAAACATCTACTAAAATCTAATTGAATCCATACATACAATTTACTTATTTAAGGAACAAAATGAAAATATTTACAACCGCTTTAATATTTTGTCTTTCATTGACAGCTTGCACAACTTTTGACCCATATACAGGTGAACAAGAAGCCAGTAATACAGCTAAAGGTGCCGGCATTGGAGCGAGTATTGCCGCTGTGGCAGCTTACTTAGCAAATAAAGATGAAAAAGATGCTGGTAAAAGAAATCGTCGAATTTTGAGGGCTGCAACAGGAGGAGCCGCCATCGGTGGTGGTATCGGTTTCTATATGGACACACAAGAAGCTAAATTAAGAAAGCAATTGCGTGGCTCCGGTGTCAGTGTTGAAAGAGACGGTAATAATATTAATCTGATAATGCCTGGCAATATTACCTTTTCTTCGGGAAGTGATAATCTCGATCAAAGTTTCTTATCCGTTTTAGATTCAGTGGTGTTAGTTCTCAAAGAATTTGATAAAACACTCGTAGTGGTTTCTGGACATACTGATAGCACTGGTTCCAATGCTTTGAATCAGAGTTTGTCGAAGCGACGTGCACAGTCTGTTTCTAGCTACCTAAATACGGCAGGTGTGATCACCGATAGAATAGAAGTTATTGGGTTCGGCGAAAGTCAACCTGTTGCAAGTAATCAAACTGAGGCGGGTAAAGAACTTAATAGAAGAGTTGAGATTACGTTGCTTCCAATTCAAGAATAAACGTTTAAGCAAATTTTAGCTAAACCTTTCAGAAATCGATATCATGATTCTTTGGAAGGTTTGGCTAATGTAATTGTTGATATTTAGAGGTTGTATTCATAACCTAGTAAAATAAACCTTATTTCCATGAAAAGTCTTGTTTAATGAGAAACACTATAAATCGACGTTTCTCCATCGCCCCGATGATGGATTGGACCGATAAACATTGCCGTTATTTTCACCGTTTAATAACCAAACAATCATTGTTATACACCGAAATGGTCACCACGGGTGCAGTGATAAATGGTGATAGAGAAAAACTTTTATCCTATAACCCACAAGAACATCCTATTGCGTTGCAGTTAGGTGGTAGCGATCCTAAAGCTTTGGCAGAGTGTGCCAGAATAGGTGAAGATTATGGTTATGACGAAATCAATTTAAACGTCGGTTGCCCGTCTGATCGTGTACAGTCTGGGCGAATTGGTGCTTGTTTAATGGCTGAGCCAAATTTAGTTGCGGAAGGGGTGTCTGCAATGAAACAAGCTTGTAAAATTCCAGTAACCGTCAAGCATAGGATTGGAATTGATGATCAAGATAGCTATCAATTTTTGACTGATTTTGTAGAAGCCGTGGCTAAATCTGGGTGTGATAGTTTTATTGTTCATGCACGTAAAGCGGTTTTGTCCGGATTAAGTCCAAAGCAAAATAGAGAAATTCCACCGCTTATTTATGAACGAGTTTATCAGCTAAAAAAGGGTTTTCCTGAACTAGAAATTTGTATCAATGGTGGTATCAAAACGCTACAGGAAACAGAGCTTCACCTAAAGCATGTCGATGGTGTGATGATTGGTCGAGAGGCTTACCATAATCCCTATTTGTTAGCTTTGGTAGATCGCAACGTTTTTGATAGTAAGGTTGAACCATTGACTAGATTGGAAGTAGCGGAGCACATGCTACCTTATATTGAACAGCACATAGCAGGCGGCGGTAAGTTACAACATATCAGCCGTCATATGTTGGGCCTTTTTCATGCGCAGCCTAATGGAAAGCAGTGGCGTCGATATATCAGTGAGTCAGCGACAAAAACGGATGCTGATTCCCAAGTCATCAAAGAAGCTTTATCTTTAGTTAAATAGAATTAGTCTATCGTTTAAAACAGAAGGATTGTTTTATTCGTCCTGATATCTCGATATAATGGCTTTGATAATTATTAGCTCTCTTTTTAGGAAAAAATATGTTTGATAATTTAAGTGAACGCTTTAATAAAGTCTTAAAAAGCGTTAGCGGCAAAGGTCGAATTACGGATGAGAATATTCAAAAAACTCTCCGACAAGTTCGTATGGCTCTTTTGGAAGCTGATGTTGCCTTGCCTGTGGTTAAAGAATTTGTCACCAAGGTTAAATATCGAGCATTAGGTAAAGAAGTTAAATCCAGCTTGTCACCCGGCCAAGCGTTTATAAAAATTGTTCAAAGTGAACTAGTGGTCGCGATGGGGGCAGCTAATGAATCTTTGGATTTAAATGCTCAGCCGCCAGCGGTAATTTTGATGGCGGGTTTACAAGGTGCAGGTAAAACAACCTCAAGTGCCAAATTAGCTAAGTTCCTAATTGAAAGAGAGAAAAAATCAGTCGCTTTGGTCAGTGCCGACGTCTATCGCCCTGCGGCTATTGAACAACTTAAAAAAGTGTCTGAAGAAGTTGGTGCCACCTTTATACCTAGCAGTGTTGAGCAAAAGCCAACGGATATCGCTAAGTCAGCCATTAAGCAAGCTAAAAAAGATTTTAATGATGTTTTGATTATTGATACGGCCGGTCGTTTGGCGGTTGATGATGAAATGATGTCTGAAATCAAAGAACTCCATAAACTTGCAAAGCCTGCAGAAACCTTGTTCGTTGTTGATAGTATGACTGGTCAAGATGCAGCGAATACTGCTAAAGCATTTGATGAAGCACTTCCTTTAACCGGCGTTATTTTAACCAAAGCAGATGGTGACGCGAGAGGCGGTGCTGCGCTGTCTATCAGAAATATCACCGGTAAACCAATTAAGTTTATGGGAATGGGTGAAAAACTTGACGCACTCGAACCGTTTCACCCAGAAAGAATCGCTTCGCGCATTTTGGGAATGGGGGATGTGCTTTCTTTAATCGAGGAAGTTGAACGTAAAGTAGATAAAAAGAAAGCCGAAAAACTTGCTAAAAAGCTTAAAAAAGGCAAAACCTTTGACCTTGAAGACTTCCTTGTTCAGCTCCAACAGATGAACAACATGGGCGGTATGATGGGCATGATGGATAAA
>JBMYPE010000123.1:0-5832 GCA_049600015.1 Kangiellaceae bacterium | reverse complement strand
AGTCACCTTATTCGCACTGTTATTAGATCAGCTTATCGGAGAATTGAGTAAATTCCATCCTTTAGTCGGCTTCGGTAAATTCGCCGATTTTTTACAAAACAAATTTAATCGCGGTGAACAAAAGTTTAAACTATTCAATGGAATACTTGCGTGGAGTTTATTGGTATTACCAATATTTTGTTTGTTAATGATCATTAATCTTACAGTCATTCAACAATTATTCTTTGATACCATTCTTGTCTACTTTTGTATAGGGCGCAAAAGTATGAGACAGCACTCTATGAAGATTTATGAACCTTTAAATAAAAATAATCTCCCGGAAGCTCGGCATCAGTGTGGAATGATAGTTAGTCGAAAAGTAGACAACTTATCAGAAACAGAAATTGCCAGAGCAACAGTTGAATCAGTATTGGAAAATACCAATGATGCAGTGGTCGCTTCTTTATTTTGGTATTTGGTTGGTGGCGCACCTTTTGTTATTTTACATCGCCTAGTGAATACTTTAGATGCCATGTGGGGATATAAAAATGAAAAGTACAATCAGTTTGGTTACTTTGCCGCTAAAGCAGACGATCTTATGGCATGGCCCACAGCCAAATTCACTGCCGTTTTATTTGCAATCCAAGCAAGCAATAAAACAACATTTTATAAAGCACTATCAAATGCAAATAAACAATCAAAAAATTATAAAAGTTTAAATGGCGGCTGGGTAATGGCAGCAGGCGCTACTGTTTTAGGTATTCAATTAAATGGCAATAATCATTACGGAAACATAAAACAAACAATTACATTACTCGGTGAGGGATTAGATGTTTGCAAACAAGATATTTTGCGAGCCGTAAACCTAATGGACTATTCAATTTCAATTTGGATGGGGTTACTGCTTCTTTTAGTCACTCTACAAATATTGTGAAAGTTTAGCTAAGAGACAACATACGATGAGAACCATTCAAACCGATTCCTCTGACTTAGTTCATGGCGGTCAGTTACAAAAGCAAGCGAAAAAATATAATATTCCTGCGGAAAACTGGTTAGATCTTTCCACAGGAATTAGTCCATATAGTTATCCGGTTCAGACAATTCCTAGTTCGATGTGGCGAAGGTTACCTGAGTTTTCAGATTCACTTCTTAAGGCAGTCAAACAATATTATGGTTCCTCTAAATTTGTTGCCTGTGCGGGCTCTCAAGCAGCGATTCAAGCCATTCCACAAGTATGGAAACAAGTTTTAAAGTTTTCGGCGACTCGCCCTGCTAAAATATGGTTACCTAAAGTTGGATATAAAGAACATCAAAAACACTGGATTTCCAATGGATTTTCCATCACCCATTATGTTGAGTTACCTAACGCAAGTGATCTAGAAGAAAATAGCGTAGTGGTGGTTATTAACCCTAACAATCCATCGGGAGCAGTTTATGATTCAAAAATATTATTAGAATTAGCCAATACGCTTGCGAAAAAAAATGGGTTGTTAATTATTGATGAAGCATTCATTGATTCAAACTTATCTCTTAGCATCGCAACTAAAGCGAGTCACTTCAAAAATTTAATTATATTGCGTTCAATTGGTAAATTTTTTGGTCTCGCTGGAATCCGATTAGGATTTGCATTTGCAAACGATACTTGGTTGAAACAACTTAAAGTTAAATTGGGTGAATGGCCTATTTCCGGTCCTTCTCTGTATATTGCTGAAAAAGCTCTCTCCGATTCGTCTTGGCAATCAGCGCAACGTTTCAGGCTCGATAAACAAAGTATGGCGCTACATTCGTTACTGAGACGAGTTTTCAACCTCAACTCCAAAGGCTGCAATTTATTCCGCACTATTAATTTAGCTAACGCGACAGAAATTTTCGAATCGCTATGCAAGCAAGCTGTTTATGTTAGATTAACCGATGATAAAAAGTCACTGCGATTTGGCATACCTGATAGTGACGGATTCTTTAGACTAGAGAAAGCTTTGTTAAATTCGATGGAATTCAGCCAAAACAAGTAAATTGATTTACAAAAAAGAGTCTTGTTGAGTAATGGTGCCCGGGGCCGGAATCGAACCGGCACGACCGTTAAGTCGCAAGATTTTAAGTCTTGTGTGTCTACCAATTTCACCACCCGGGCTAAGGGAGGTTTGCTTCGCTCCTTTAATGAATCAGCTTAAAATAAGCGTTAAAGGGCTAACTTGTTTTGACTGTTTGTACAGCAACCTAAAAATGGAGGCTGGGGTCGGAATCGAACCGGCGTAGACGGAGTTGCAGTCCGCAGCATGGCCACTCTGCCACCCAGCCATTATTTTTTACTTACTGCCTATTCATACTAACAGTCTTAGCCCTAAATATTCGACTCATTTAAGACTAAAAAACCTCAGATTTTATGGCTAAAACCGAGGCTTATTGCTTCTTTATTATTCGATACTTATACCGAAAAAATTTGGAGCGGGAAACGAGATTCGAACTCGCGACCCCGACCTTGGCAAGGTCGTGCTCTACCAGCTGAGCTATTCCCGCGTCGAGTGCAGGGCATTCTACAGTAAGATTATTATCTGTCAAGCGTCAATTTTAGAAGTTTTTGATCTTTTTTAGCTTCCATTTATTGAACAGTAATTTAGCTGAATGATCAGCTTAAAAAAGCCAAATAATTGCTACTTTTCAGAGGTTTCTTTACTTAATAGTGGCCAAGTTGCTTTTAAGTAAATTGCCATTGACCACAAGGTGAGTGCAACAGCCACATATAAGAATACGTATCCCCACATATAGAGCCAAGAATGATCAAAAATTGAAGTAATTCCATCTTCCTTGCCTGCCAACAGCAAAAAGAAAATAGCTGATAATTGCATTAAAGTTTTAAATTTAGCAATGTTGATGACCTTGATAGCTGATAATTCTCCATATTCTGCCATCCACTCTCTGAGCGCTGATACTGTAATTTCTCGGCTAATGATCACTACCGCTGGCGCGGCTATCCAAATGGTTGCATGTTGCTCCACCAAAAGCACTAAAGCTGCCGCGACCATTAACTTATCTGCCACAGGGTCTAAAAATGCACCTAATCGAGACTGCATATCAAAGGTTCTCGCTACCCAACCATCAAACCAATCAGTCCAGCCAACTATGGCAAATATAATGGCTGCGGTTGTTTGTCCCCAGCTGACGGGTAGATAGAAAAATAGTACAAGTAAAGGAATACAAAGAATTCTGAAAGATGTTAATAAATTAGCAATGTTCATAGGGAGATCACGTTCATTGGTAGATTAATTTCATCTTAAATTGGGAAATGAGTAAGGCTTTATTCTATCACTAATGTAAATAATCATAAATCGAAATAGCGAGAGATTTGTTAATCCCTTCAACTTCAATTAAATCTTCTACACCTGCTCGATTGACTTCTTGTAAGCCACCAAAATGTTTAATAATGGCTCGCCGACGTTTTGCACCCACACCTGGTATACCTTCCAGTGTTGAGGTCTTGCGTTTTTTATCCCTTTTGCCTCTGTGTCCGGTGATGGCAAAGCGATGAGCTTCATCTCTAATAGCTTGTATTAAGTGAAGCGCTGGGGAATCCTCTTCTAATCTTTTTGCGATAGCCTCTGACGGAAAAAATATTTGTTCCATTCCTACTTTTCTATCACTGCCTTTCGCTACGCTGATTAGAGTAACATCAGAAATATCGAGATCTTCTAATACTTTTTGCGCTTGGTTTAATTGTCCTTTACCACCATCAATTAGTAAAAGATCAGGTAGCTTTGCTTCTTCTTTTACCAGTCGCTTAAAACGTCTTCTTACGGCTTGTTCTATGGCGGCATAATCATCGCCTTTTGCAACATCATTAATATTAAAACGTCTGTAGTCAGACTTTTTTGCCACACCTTGTTCAAATACCACGCAAGATGCGACAGTTTCTTCACCTTGAAAATGGCTAATATCAAAACATTCCATCCGCATGGGTAGCCTGTCCAAAGATAGTTCATCCATTAACATTTGCATGCGTTTTTGGGTGTGAGTTTTAGTCTCAAGTTTTGACTTTAAAAGTTGAACGGCATTATTACTTGCCATATTGATCCAAGCTGATTTATTGGTTTTTACTTGAGTCAGTATTTTGACTTTACGCTCCGCTAAATGGGCTAAAACAGATTCAATGTCTTTTCTGGCTTCTAATTCGAAGGAGTGTAAATCCTCACAAATTAATTCGTGAGGAATTTCATTTTTATTTTGAGAGTAATAATGCTCTATAAAAGAATGAAGTATTTCATCTTGGCTAGTTTGATGAGGAATTTTAGGAAAAAATTGCTTACTTCCTTGCACCATTCCGTTTCTTATTTGTAACAAAAAAACGACTGCCAATTTTTCTTCCACTTTGACGGAAAGCGCATCAATCGCCACACTTTTATTCTGATTTAAATGATGGACTGATTGTTTTTCTAATACCCTTCTTAGGTGAATTAATTGGTCACGGTATCGTGCGGCTAGCTCAAACTCTAAATTATTTGAAGCCTCTTCCATGCGATCATTAAGTGCATTGGCGACAGAATCATTTTTCCCTCGATAAAACAGCCTAACTAAATGAACGTCTTTAAGGTAATCTTTTTTACTTATTTTGTTGACGCAAGATCCGCTACAACGTTTAATTTGATATTGTAAGCAAGGTCGCGAACGATAATTAAAAATACTATTTTCACATTGCCTAATTGCGAATAATTTTTGCATTAAAGCAATACTATAACGAGCGGCAGTGCTTCCGGTAAAGGGTCCAAAATACTCACCCTTTTTTGTTTGTTTGCCTCTATGAATGCTTAAACGAGGGTATTCTTCATCTGATAAAAGAATATATGGATAAGATTTATCATCCCTAAAAATAACGTTATAACGTGGACGATGTTTTTTTATAAGCTGTTGTTCTAAAACTAGTGCGTCATTTTCGCTTGCCGTCACCATCACTTCAACACTAGCAATTTGCGCCACCATAACTTTTGTTTTGGGTGTGTGATCTGACTTTTGAAAGTAGCTAGAAACTCTATTCTTTAGATTTTTAGCTTTGCCAATGTAGATGATTTCATTGGACTGGTTTAGCATTTGATATATGCCAGGCCGCAATGTTAAGGTTTTTAAAAAATGCTTAACATCAAATTCTGGCATAGGTGAGGATCTTGAATATTGTTATGTGTAAATTACTTCTACTAAAATAATCTAACACCTACAGAATCTTAGACTCCAAATGTTTGATCAAATCTGCATGAGGTACATAACCTGAAATTAATTCACCATCTGGGAGAATTAATGCTGGTGTGCCCGATAAACCAAATTCTCGTGTTAATTTGTATTGTGAATCTAAAGGGTTAGTACAGGTAGCGTCTGAAAATTTACGTTTCAGCTTTGCATCGTTCATAGCTGATTGCCGGTCTTTTGAACACCAAATTGATACTAGCTTTTTATGTGCTGACGAACCAAGTCCTGCTCGCGGAAATGCTAAATATTTAACCGTGATTCCTGCGGCATTCAATTGTGGGACTTCTTTATGAAGTTTTCGGCAATAGGCACAATCAACATCTGTAAAAACGGTTAAAGCCATCTTCTCTTTTTCCGCTTTAAAAACGACCATGTCAGAATCGTTCAATGAACTTAAAGTTGCTGCTCTTTCCGGTGCGGCTTCAGCGGCCTTTTTGGTCATGCTTAATTCTGTGTGGTTAACCGGTTGACCATTCCTTATTTCTAGTAAGTTACCACTCATGATGAACTTCCCATCAGTCGAAACATAGAGAATTTGCCCGTTATAAAATACCTGATAAACATTATCCATTGGACTCAATTCAACATCGGTGATGCCAATACCAGGTAGTGTTTTTTCTA
>JBMYPE010000122.1:0-5867 GCA_049600015.1 Kangiellaceae bacterium | reverse complement strand
GATTATTCTTATTTCTAGTGCTTACATATAAAATTTTAACTTAAATTTATATTATCTTAATTTTATTGTGACATCTTCAGTTAATACATACTGACAAGATAAAATAACAGTTTGCTCGTTATTTTTAGTCGACTCAGACTTAACCCAACATTGTCTACATTCTCCTGCGCCACCGCATTTTGATTGTGGTGTTTTATTAATTCGACTTAATACATCAAACAATATTTCATATTTGTTAACTTCAAGTTGCTCTTGTTTGCCATTGGTTAGAGAGGTATTCAATAACACCTTTTTCCTGAAAAATATTTTGTTAATTATTCTTAAGAAATCGTTTTTAGTGAAATTTTTACTCAACAACAAAATACCTGACAAACTAAAAAAAACTAACACAAGAGCAAAAAATATAACCAAACCATTATTGAAATTACCTCTATCCCAATAGTCCATAAAATGCACCATCATAAAAAAATCGAATAATTTCCATGTATCCGTTCGTGTCGCTAAAAATTGTCCAGTATCCCCAGATAAATAGATTCTCGCATTGTGCTCATCGTTGTATGTCATACGCCAATGAGGTAAAGGTAATCCCTGATTTTCGTCATTGTGAAAAATCATTTTATCCACCGCTATCAACTCGCCATTTCCCGCATATCGACTTTGAGCTATGTCTCTCAGTTTCGCTTTCGACAATGGTTCAACGACTTCAAACGATTGATCCAAAATAACTGTATTATCTTTCATCCATACTTTTGCATAAGTTTTACCCAACTGAGAATATTGGCTAATTTTTATGGCGTTAGGGTATGATTCTAAAATCCTTTTGTGATCAATAATTAATTTTATAGGCTCCTTAGGGGAGTTTTTATAAAGAAAGTTTCCACCTACAGCTCGCATATCCATAAACGTAAAAGTGACGCCACCGGCAATCCAAAGAAATAGCTGAATGCTAATCAAAATTGCAAGCCAACGGTGGAGTTTTCTAGTCATCAACATAAATGTTGACGGCGCTTCCTTTTTTGCTTTGATCGCTTCAGACAGTTTGGTTAGATTTTTCAATCTTAAATAAAGCAACCACCATGCTAAAAAAGTAAAAATCAAACTTAAAATGGCAAACAGTCTGAACAATTTATTTTCAATATCTTCTCTTGTTTGATAATCCATAATATGAAGCATCCAAAAGAAATCAAAAATTCGCCAAAGATCGCTTCTTTTAGAAATCAAACGTCCAGTCGAGACTTCAAAATATAAAGTTGAATTAAATAAATCATCAAACTCCGCTCGCCAAACACCTTTATTTCTTCCACCTATTTCACTTGGGTAACGGTCTAATAATTCAACGGACATCAGTTCATCCTGCCCCGCGTAGATTAACTCAATCTGCTTGAGTATTTCAGCTTTTGAAACGGCTTTTGGTTTTAAACTAGTTTGAGCATCAATCAGTATTCGCTGACGTTTAGCGTCTAGTTGATAGTAAGGATTACCTGCAATGTTTTTTAAACTGATATCAGTTAACGCATGAGAAGTATCAGAAGCATTAAATTCTTTTAGCGCAATTTGGCTTAATGGATTAACAGAATCCAGAGAAATCACTTCAGCAGGAAGTTCTTTTACCAAATGATCACCATGGATAATATCCAAATCAATCACCGTCATGTAGAGTCCACTGATTCCCCACAAAAAAATCTGCAAGCCAACAATTAAGGCCAGCCATTTATGTAGTTTTCTTAACTTATACATGGTTCAAAATTCTAGATTTGATTGAATAGTATTTTGCATTAAATTAGGTTGCTATTCACTCTTTATCTGTTGTTGACGCCATAAAAAATAAATAACAGGTAAAACCACCAGCGTTAATATCACCGCACTGATCATGCCGCCCACCATTGGTGCAGCTATCCGACTCATAACCTCTGAACCAGTACCTGAATCATATAATATTGGTAAGAGACCAAGAACAACAGCTGACGCCGTCATCATCACCGGACGAACTCTTAAACCGGCACCTGATAAAACGGTGTCACTCAAATCTTTAATAGTAATAGCATGATTATTGTCAGCCGCACTTTTTACTAAAGAGGTATATGCTTGATTTAAATAAACTAGCATGATCACACCTATCTCAACCGCCACACCGGCTAACGCTATAAAACCGACTCCGACTGCGACAGAAAAATTAAAGCCTTGCAAGTAAATTAACCAAATACTGCCAACCATTGCGAAAGGTAACGTACCCAAGATAATGAGTACTTCTGCGATGCTTTTAAAATTAATAAATAAAAGCAAAATAATAATCG
The DNA here is from genome assembly GCA_049600015.1 of Kangiellaceae bacterium. Taxonomy (GTDB): domain Bacteria; phylum Pseudomonadota; class Gammaproteobacteria; order Enterobacterales; family Kangiellaceae. Next base: position 3,573 of record JBMYPE010000122.1, on the reverse strand, counting down.
CTAAGGTTAAAGGCACTAAGTATTGAAGCTTTTCTTTTGCTCTCACAATATATTCATATTGACCAGACCAGCCGATGGAATATCCGGCTGGCAACACCAATTTTTCTTCAACTATCTTTTTTGCGGATTCTACATAACTACCAACATCGACATTTTCTATATCCACAAATGACCAACCATTAAGACGAGCATTTTCACTTTTTATACCTGGCGGACCATCTTCAATAAATATATTGGCTACATCAGATAATGCGATTCTCTGATCATTTGCTGTCACGATGGGTAAAAGAGCCAACTGCTCTGGCGAATTACGATAATCTTGCGGATAGCGAATATTGACAGGATACCTTTCTAACCCCTCTACAGTCTGAGTGACATTCATTCCACCAATTGCGGTCGATACCACCTGTTGAATATCCACTATATTCAATCCATAACGTGCTGCTTTATCTCGCTGGATATCCACTTTAATGTAACGCCCGCCTGCCACTCGTTCAGAATAAACTGAAGCCGTTCCTTTAACATTTTTAAGAATGCTCTCTAATTGCTTACCGATTGATTGAATAATATTAAGATCTGCTCCGGAAATTTTTATACCAACTGGAGTTTTAATCCCTGTTGCTAACATATCAATTCTTGTTTTGATTGGCATGACCCAAGCATTAGTTACGCCAGGGATTTGTAACAATGAATCTAGTTCCTTTTTAATGCTTTTAAGGGTAGCTCCATCTCGCCATTCTGACTTTGGTTTAAATTGAATAAAAGATTCTATCATTGTTAATGGAGCAGGGTCAGTCGCAGTTTCCGCACGTCCTATTTTTCCAAAGACCGTTTTTACTTCTGGCACACTTTTAATTAGCTTGTCGGTTTGTTGCAATAACTCCCTCGCTTTTCCAATTGATATTCCAGGATAAGTGGTTGGCATATACATCAAATCCCCTTCATCTAGAGGTGGAATAAATTCGGTACCGATTTTATTTAACGGCCATAACCCTAAGGCCAAAATAATCAGTGCTATCGTTAAGGTTGACTTTGGAAACTTAAGAACCCGTCTTAATACTGGATAGTAAATTGTTTTTAACAACCGGTTTAATGGATTTTTATTTTCTGAAAGTACTTTTCCTTTAATGAAATACCCCATCAGTATAGGAACTAATGTAATCGACAAAGCGGCGGCCGCGGCCATTGCATAGGTTTTTGTAAAAGCCAAAGGCGAAAACATTTTTCCTTCCTGCGCTTCTAAGGTGAAAACGGGAATAAAGCTAACCGTAATAATAAGTAAACTAAGAAATAACGCAGGGCCCACTTCTTGCGCAGATTGACTCACAATTTTCCATCGCTGTTTGTTAGTTAAAATATCATTGCCAGTTAAAGCACTTTTATTTTCAGAAGAATATTTCTCTAAGTGTTTATGCATATTTTCGATCATAACAATTGCGCCATCGATCATTGCACCAATGGCTATGGCAATACCACCTAAGGACATTATGTTTGCGTTTAGTCCTTGCCAATGCATAATAATAAAAGCAGTCAAAATGCCCACTGGTAAACTCAACATAGCAACTAGAGAAGAACGAACATGAAAAAGAAATACGATACAAACCAACGCAACTACTGCAAACTCTTCTAACAATTTATACCACAAATTTTCAACCGCTCTTTTTATCAAAGAACTGCGATCATAGACAGGAATAATTTCAACACCTTCTGGCAAACCTTTTTTAAGTTCGCTTAGCTTTTGTTTAACTAGAGTGATAACATTTTGAGCATTTTCACCATATCGCATAATGACTATACCGCCAACCGCTTCACCTTCGCCATTAAGTTCAGCGATACCTCGACGCATTTGCGGACCAACTTCTATTTCTGCGATATCTTTTAGTAGAAGCGGCGTTCCGTTTTGATTGACTCCTAAAGGAATATTTCCTAAATCCTTTTCATTTTTTATATAACCTGTCGCACGAACCATATATTCAGCTTCTGACATTTCGATCACAGAAGCACCTATCTCTTGATTACCTTGTTTTATCGCATTTTGAATATGAGTAAGAGGAATCGCAAACGCTCTGAGTTTATCGGGATCGACTTTAATTTGATATTGCTTAACCATTCCGCCAAGCGCACTTACTTCTGACACGCCAGCAACAGTTTGTAATTCATATTTCAAAAACCAGTCTTGAATACTTCTTAACTGGCTAATGTCATGTTTCCCTGTTTTATCAATCAACGCGTAAAGATAAATCCAGCCAACGCCTGTAGCGTCCGGTCCTAATTGAGGTTTAGCGTTTGTTGGTAAACTGGGTGCGACCTGACTGAGGTATTCTAAAACTCTAGTTCTCGCCCAATATAAATCAGTGTCTTCATCAAAAATAACATACACATACGAATCACCAAAAAAAGAATAACCACGAACTGTTTTAGCTCCAGGAACTGACAACATGGCAGTCGTGAGTGGATAAGTAACTTGATCTTGAACCACTTGAGGTGCTTGCCCTGGATAGTTCGTTTTAATGATGACTTGAACATCTGATAAATCAGGTAAGGCATCAACGGGTGTATTTTTTAGAGAATACAAACCCGTGATAATTAATCCAACAGTAGCTATTAAAACTAAAATACGATTACCTATGGACCATCGAATAATTGAAGCAATCATAATTATTGCTCCATCTTGTTATCAGTATCTGTGTCTTTATGAGTACCAGAGTGAATTTTTGAATCTGTGTTATCAGATGAATGATGCATACGCTTAAAATCAGATGTTTTACTCGATTCGGAATCTAATAAAAACTGGGCAGAAGAAACGACTGTTTCTCCGAGATTTAATCCTGAAATAATTTCTACATAGTCATCATCTAATCTTCCTATTTTCACCTCAATAGATTTGAATTTCCCTTCATCGAGTGACAATACAACTCGGTTGAAATTACCCGTTCTTATCAATGCTTCTTTTGGGATTACAAGCGTCTCTTTTTTATGACTTGAAAATATTTCGACTTCTGCAAACATATTTGGTTTTAGTAAGTTTTCGTGATTATTAAATATTAGACGAACTTTAATCGTTCTTGTTTTTGCATCAAGCGTAGGATAAACGTAATCAACCAATCCTTCCCATAACATACCGGGTAAAAAAGCAACCGTCATATTGACCTTTAATCCCTTTTTAATTTGATTTGATTGTCGTTCAAATACTTCTGCTTCTACCCATACTTGATCTAATTTCCCAATTGACATTATGGTTGTTCCGGGCTTAACAAAAAAACCTTCTCGAATATTTAGATTGTCTATCACGCCAGACTGAGGTGAATAAAAGGTGATCCTTTGTTTTACTTTTCGATCATTCTTTAACTCTTCAATTGCACTTTTGGGTAACTGTAAAGCATTTAATCTTTCCTCTGCGGCATTGATCAATCGATTATTTTTCCTGCTAAGTGCTAGCAGGTATTCCTCTTGTGCATTCACTAATGCAGGAGAATAAATTTCATAAAGTGGCTGTTCTTTATTCACTGGATTACCACTTGCTTTAACGTGTAATTTTTCTATCCAACCTTCGACTCTAGGATGTATATGAAG
>JBMYPE010000121.1:0-5869 GCA_049600015.1 Kangiellaceae bacterium | reverse complement strand
TAGGAGTATTTGCTCTACTTAAATTGAAGCTTAGTAGCTCACCGCAAGAACCAATACATAAAAAATGCCCCGAATGCGCCTCCACTTAAAAGTGAAATTAAAATGATAAATGCTAAAGAAAAAGACACGGTCGAGTCTATTTCAATGATTTCTTTTTTTGACTCAGTATCAACCAACTGAGAGCTGTCAACTTCAAAAACCGAACATAAACTCATAAATGTTTCCTGAGAAGCATTTCCATATCGTTCGACGCGTTGGACGGTCCGCAAACTCACCGCACACGCATCTGCTAAGTGTTGCTGCGTCCATCCTCGTGCCGTTCTTAATTTTTTCACTTCGATAGCTTTAATATCCATAATAAACCACCTATTAAACTAAAAAGTAAGCAATGAAATAACCAGCCACTGCGCCTAAAATGAAATTTGCTAAGATAAATTTAAAAGTCAACTTTGTTTTGGAAGACTGAACAGTATTTAACTTAAGTGTTTTAAAATGCACGCCCTCTTTGATTAATGAGCATTCTAATTTTCCATTTAAAATGCTTATTGTATTCAATTCAAGTTCGTAATTAATCGAATTTATTTTGAAAGTGTGAATAGATGATCTAGAAAAACTTCTAAAATCACTGATTAACTTACCATCTATATAGACTGATTCTTTGCCTGAAAAGGCTGATGCATTCAATACTATTTGATGTTGCAAGTCTTCAAATCTAAATGTCATCCCTTTTTTAAAAGAGAATTCAGCGTCTTTGTATTGAGAGTCGTTTTGTGATTTATTTAATTCAGTTTCATTGTGTCTTTTTGACATATTTATTTTCCAATTTTGTGTTAATGAATTGAACTGCAATTGAAACAAAGGAATGATTGATAATATACGTCAAAGTTGCGACAGAGGCATACTTGTCGTATGACATTCATGTGACAGCTCAGGGTAACTCAGTTAAATTCGTCTTCACTTTTATCAATTGGTATTAACCAGTAAAACTTTGAGGAAGCAAATTGAGCATTGCTAACAGATGAGCCAGTATTGTGACAATACCGTAAATTATCACCGCATAAATTAACGAATTACCGCCCCATAGAGTGTAACGAGGATTGAGATGCTTTTTACGGCTAGCCTTCACGGCGAGAGCTGGAATGATTGCTCCCCAAATCGCTGCGCCAATTGCAGCAAAGCCAATCGCATAAAGAAATCCATTTGGATGAATGGTCACTCCTAATAAGGGAGGCAAAAAACAAATCAACGCAGTTTTAAATCGCCCTGTCTTATCATTTGTGAAACGAAATTTATCAGAAATAAAATCAAATAAGCCTAAACCGACACCAAGAAAAGACGTAATGATCGCTATATTAGCAAAAGAGTTGAGTAAAAATGAAAGTGTATTGCTCTGGCTGATTCTCTCTAGAGCGCTCACTAACTGACCAATATTTCCGCCCTGATTTAGTATATCCGTGAAGCTACTTCGAGATATGACTCCCAAGCTCGAAAACAACCACACAAGATAAACGAAAAGTGCAATTAACGTCCCGTATAAAATACAACGATTAATTGTTTTAGCTTTCTTTCCATAAATTTTTACCAGACTTGGAACATTTCCGTGAAATCCAAATGATGTGAGATAAAAAGGAAGGGCAGATAAAGCGTAGATAAAGTAATCAGTTTGCTTAGTTCCAACATCTATCAAATTACTGAGTTTGATATGCTCATTAAGATCAAATATCAACATAGAAAAAGCGATACTCATTCCTAAAATAAGCGTTGCGGCAACTCGGCTGACTAGTTTCGCACTTAGAAAAATAATGCTCGCCAACACGAAAGTAAATAGCATGCTTGCTGTTCTAGAATCGATAGATGATTTGTCGGACTCCCGCAATGTATGTGAAATGACAGAACCTCCACCGCTAATGTAAGCATACAAAAGAAGATAGAGAACAAAACAAATTGCGATATTATTAATTAGATTCCAATGACTACCCAGAACATCTTTAACGAAGGTGTCAAAACTGCTCCCTACAGGATAGTTTAAATTCACTTCCAATATCATTAATCCCGAATGGTACATAAAAAACCAAACCACAACTAAAAATATCACCGACCAAGAAAACCACATTCCAGCGGAAACAATAGGTAAAGAAAACATGCCAGCGCCGATTATTGTCACGGCGACAATAACAACACCATCTAACATTGATTTATTTTTGGTTGTGTTATTTAAATTCATTTTAAACGGATGTCATTTTAATGAGTTGATTACTGAGTGACTATATTGATCACGGAATTCTGAAATTTTTTTAACAAACTCACTAAAGCATCATAATCTTTCACACTCATTTCATTTTTTACTTTACTTTCCAAAGTTTGAGTTAATGGCAAATACTCATTGAGTTGATTCAGACCTTCATCAGTTATATTGACTATATTTGCGCGAGAATCTACAGATGATTTTTGCCTTACAATCCAATCTCTCTTTTCAAACTGTTTTACAATGGGAACTAAGCTTGAACGATCTAGCCCAGCAGCTTTGGCAATTGCAGATTGTGATTGATTTGGGTTGTCTTTTATTAAAACCAAAATTGTTAAATGACCTGGAAGTAAACTCCCACTGACAAAATTAGCAAAAGTTTGTTCTGCTATCTGTTGTGCTTTACGTAACTCAACACCCAACATGCCACTTAAAACACCAAAATCAAGTTCATTCATTTGACTCAAAATTTTTTCCTCATTTAAAGTAAAACTCGGTGAACACGTATCATAACTCGATCATTGCCAATTAATATTGTTTGACATCAAACAATAATTCGCTAAACTGATACTAATCAAATTTAATGTATTTGTCTCTTATTTTCTGATTTAACTGCTGTACCTGTTACCAATCAAGATGCATGTTTCAGTTTTCACTAGTCTAATTTAATCAATGAGATAGCAATGTATAAGAAAAAAATTGATCAACAAACACTTTTTGAAATCCATCCTAATTTTCAACCTTTTGATCAAAAGTACGATATTTATTGCCGGTCGGAGTGGGATCCGAGCATCATGTCGGAAAAAGCGACTGCATTTTTCAAAGGGCATTTTATGCCTTTTGCAAAACCGCGGCGCTCAGATGGTTTCAGTCAGCGAGACTACGCACTGAGAAATGCGTCTTGGCATGTGACCAATATTATTCGCGATCTTAGACGAGAAAAAGATGATCGCAAAGAAGGTTTTTTAGATAGTTTTACTTGTCATGATGACGGTTGGCCAGAACCTCATCAATTTGAAAATTCAAAGCAAGCCACAGATGATTTGAAGCGAGTCGCTGATATTTGCGGTGCAGATCTCTTTGGGATCTGCGATTATGACCAAAGATGGATGTACTCCGGAATCTATTCTGAAGCGACAAAAAAAAGTAAGCCAATTGATATACCAACGGATCTTCCTCATGTAGTGGTTATTGGCGAATCAATGGACATTGGCTTAACCCAAACAGTACCATCGGCTCTATCTGGATCAGCTACCGGTATGGGGTATTCTTTTGACACACTGACTTTGTTAACTCTCACTCAGTATATTCGAAACTTGGGTTACCGAGCATACGCCACCATGAACGACTCAGCCCTAGCAATTCCTTTAGCAGTTCAAGCTGGGTTTGGAGAGGTCGGTCGCCACAGCTTGTTGATTACAGAAGAATATGGGCCGAGATTGCGTTTAGGAAAAATATTCACGGATATGCCTTTGATTATTTCTCAACCAAAAAATTTTGGAGTTAAAGAGTTCTGTAATATTTGCCTAAGGTGTGCAGAGAAATGTCCTCCTAAAGCAATTCCTTTTGATGCACCATCTGATAAAGTGCATAACGTATCCAATATTATTGGGATCACTAAATGGACAACCAATGCAGAAAAATGTTTTAAATTTTGGGCAAATCAAAATTCGGATTGTTCTATATGCATTCGCGTTTGTCCATACAATCGCGATTTTTCAAAGTGGCATAATCGTCTTTGGCGATCGATAGCAGGAAGTTCATTTAGAAAATTTGCTTTGTGGTTAGATGATAAATTTGCAAATCGCGGACGCAATAAATCGAATCTTTGGTGGTCGAAAAAATAAAACGTCCGTGTATTATTTTCCTAGCATCTAGTATTAGTTTTTATAAATTAGGTTTCGTAAATTAAGTCTAGCAATTAATTTCATGCTCTACTTCCTAGGCATTAAATCCAAAAGAGCGTGAACCGTCGCTTCTACACCAGCCTTAACCGATGGCTCAGGTGAGATTTTAAATAAAGGACTATGATGACTCGCAATGGCAGGTCCACCATTTTTCGCACGTTCTAAATCAGCTTTAGGTGTACCGCCCACATTAAAATAGACACTTGGGATATAAGGATCAGTAGTAAAAAATCCAAAATCTTCAGCACCCATACCTAGCTTGCTGGGATCAAGTAAAATATCATTTCCCATTTTCTTGGTGAGAACTTTTTTAAGTCTTTGTGCTAGCTTTTTATCATTAAAAGTTGGTGGATAGGATTCTTTGCTCACAATTACTTCTGGTAATTTGTTTTCTGGTATGCCTGCGGTTCTAGCAGTTCCTATTGCTACTCGTTTTATCGCGGTCAATAATTGATTTCTAACTTTAGGGTTTAAACTTCTTACCGTCAATTGCAAATGCGCTTTATCAGATATGATGTTGTGTTTAGTTCCTGAATGAAAAGCTCCAACCGTGATCACACCAGAATTTCTAGGAGCTAACTCTCTGCTAATAATAGTTTGTAAGTTCGATACAATTTGTGAGCCAATAACTATCGGATCTTTTCCCATATGAGGTGATGCTCCGTGACTGCCAATTCCATGCACGATAATATCAACCGTATCAGCTCCCGCATAAGGTGAGCCTTCGTCCACAGTAATTTTTCCTGCTTCCATTCCAGCACTCACGTGAAAAGCAAAAGCATAATCTGGCTTTCCAAATCGTTTCCACAAATTATCTTCCATCATCGCAGATGCACCTGGCCCTCGCTCTTCAGCTGGTTGGCCAATTAACATTAAAGTACCCGACCATTTGTCTTTATTAGATGCCATATATCGAGCAGTGCCAACTAAGCTCGTAATATGTACGTCGTGTCCACAAGCGTGCATAACACTAACTAATTCGCCGTTCCAATCTTTCATTTTTACTTTAGAAGCATTCTTTAAACCTGATTGTTCTTTAACCGGAAGACCATCCATATCTGCTCTAACCATTACCATAGGACCAGAACCATTTTTTAAAATCGCCACAATTCCTGTACCACCAACACCCTCAGTCACTTTAAAACCAAGCGCACGAATTTCTTTTGCGAGTCTCGCTGCCGTTTTTGTTTCCATTAAAGATAATTCAGGATGTTGATGAAAATAATCCCAAAGTGGCGCTAAGTTAGTTTGGTAATCTTTGGCAATCGCTTTTTTACTTTCAACTGCAAATGCCTGTTGAGCCACTAAAATTATTAAACTAAACAGTATTATGTTTATCATTTTGTTCATGGTTTTTTACCTTTCTTATTAATTCGAGCATAGCTCGAAATCATTTATGTATTTATTTAAACAAAGTCACTTTGGTTCAGGATACAAATGTTTCTACCATAATAGCAACTAATCGTTGAATGTTTTTTCTAGTAATTCCGTCAAAGATTTACTGGTTGGTCTTTTTAGATTTATAAGTGTGAATTGTAGTTCGCACATAAATTAAGTGAACTCATCGGCTTTAAGCCTCCTCTTAAAAGTTTTCAATCGTATTAAGAATGGATAATAAACTAATGACATTTAGCTAAATTTTGGCTTATTTTTTTAATCCATAATTCTTACAGCAACGTGCATACCATCAACAGTCCAATGCTTTTTAATATCGTTA
>JBMYPE010000120.1:0-5873 GCA_049600015.1 Kangiellaceae bacterium | reverse complement strand
TGCTTCGAGCAAATCTTGTCTTGCAGCGTCACCGTAAAAAACTTTGTTATCAAAACGTCGTAACAATTCAATTTGGCTAGGACTGTGATCCAAAATTGAAAGATGGTAACCCTGAGCTGTTAATAATCGGCCTATGATTTGTCCGAAGCGACCATAGCCAGCAATAATGACATTTTTGGTTGATTCCATTTCTTCAAGATCGTCATGTTCTTTTTCTTGATTACTCTCTTGATTGATTAATTTTTCATAAACTATAATTAACAAAGGAGCCATTAACATGGAAATAGCAACAACCAAAGTTGCAAGTTTATTTTGTGCTGGGTCTAAAATTTGTAATGATGTTGTTAAAGATAATAAAACAAAAGCGAATTCACCACCTTGAGCTAAAGCAAAACTAAATAATAATTTCTGTTTTTTCTTTAATTGAAATAACTTTGCCAAACCATATAAAACAATCCCTTTTATCAATATCAAACCAAATACCAGAGAGACGACTGTTAATAATTTATCTGATAACAAAGGAAAATCGATAGACGCGCCAACAGTTATAAAAAACAGTCCTAAGAGCAAGCCTTTAAAAGGTTCAATATCAACTTCAAGCTCATGTCTAAATTCACTTTCAGCTAATACGACGCCAGCTAAGAAAGTTCCTAACGCCGGAGATAATCCAATTTTTTGCATAATAACCGCAATTGCAATGACTAAAAACAAAGCAAAAAGTGTAAACAATTCTCGTAACCTGGTTTCCGCAATATATCTAAAAAGTGGGGCAGAAATATATTTGCCCGCGAGAATAATTCCTCCAATAACACCGATTGAGATGAGTACCTTTAAATAAGTGGGATAATTCTCAATCAAATTGTGTCCAACGACTAAATTTTCATTTTCTGGCATAAAAGCTAAAAGCGGCAGCAAAGCTAAAATAGGAATCACGGCAATATCTTGAAATAACAAAACAGAAAACGCATTTTGACCGGCCTCTAACTGAGTCCAGCCTTTTTCATTTAAAGTTTGTAGGACAATAGCAGTTGATGAAAGCGCAAGCATTAGACCTATAGCGAGAGATGTTTGCCATTTAAGAGAAAAGAGAAATAAACAAACCGCAAAAATAATTAAGGTAGTTAATATTACTTGAAGACCGCCGAGACCGACAATCGCTTTCCTGAGCTTCCATAAGCGGGAAGGCTGCAGCTCTAACCCTACTAAAAAGAGCATCATCACCACGCCAAACTCGGCAAAATGCATGACATCTTTTTGATCACCAACTAACTTAAGTAGATGAGGTCCTATCAAAATTCCCGCAAGCAAATAACCCAACACTGAACCTAAGCCCAATCGCTTTGCAACAGGAACCGCAACAAGCGCTGCAGCCAAATAGATAACGGCTATTTCTAACATGTTTTTCTCCTGAAAACTCGCATCGACTTATTTATCTCTTACTTTATCCGAATTTTATTCTACTAATAAAATCTAATCTTTTAGTAAAATAAATTTTGTGGATTGTTTTTACTGGTGTTTGATTATATAGTAATCGACTAATTATAAAAATGAGAACTCAAAATGGCAGATACTAATAAACTAACAGCTCGCGGTTTTTTTCTAAGATTGCTTTTTGCATTAATTCTGGTTTTATTAACCTACAACCCTAGCTCATATTCTTACTATCATTGGGTCGTTCAGAGCTTTCAAACTTTCAATGTATTAGTGATTCCGGCAGGTGTTCTTCTTTTAATTGGTTGGTCTATCTACATTCGCGCCACCTATCGCTCATTGGGAACTTTTGGACTTCTCCTTGCCGCCGCTTTCTTTGGCAGTTTACTTTGGGTTTTAATTGACTGGGAATTGATTAGCCCTACTAATATTTCAGCGTTAAGTTGGGTTATTGAAGTGATACTAGCCTTAATATTAGGTGTCGGTATGTCTTGGTCATATATCAGACGTAAAATGTCAGGGCAGGTTGACATTGAAGATGGGAATGAATAAGCATGTCAAAAACGAGAATATGAAAATATCAATAAGCAGCCCGTGTTAGTAAAGCCGTCGGGCTGTTCTCGTTACGCGAAGCAATATTTAGTTTTAGTTTCAAAGGATTGAATTACGTATTCTTACTTACGATTGAGGATCTGAATATAATCTGCGGAAATTATCGCAAACAAACTTATCCTCACAATACAATAAAATCAGAGACGCATCGTCCCACTATCTAAATGTTTAGTACATATCATAAACTTCCTGTTACTACCTAGAGCAGCTTTTTTACGACAACTGATTTCTTGTGTTTTTGCACCATATTTTTCAATGTAACTTTCTACGTGAGGTGCAAGTGCAGCCCTCTGTTCTTTTGAGAGCGCGGAATGAATTTTATCTCTAAGCTTTCGCCATTTGGACTCTTTTGCTTCTGCTGCAACATTTAGCCATAAATACGCTTGTGAATAGTCTTGCTTTACTCCTAATCCTCCCATGTACATTAAAGCGAGTGAATACTGAGCCGCTTTGTTTCCAAGTTTTGATGCTTTATCTAAATGCTTAAAAGCATTATCATAATTTTTATTTTTAAAAGCGGTATTACCTAGATCCGAAGCCCTATCATAATCGTAAACTTCAGTATTTTTGGCAGCATCGGCGTTAAAAACAATAAAACTAAAAACTAGAGCACTGCAAATAATTATTTTATTCATATTAATATTCTTTGTATGGGGTTTAGTTAAATAATCTCACTTTAGTTACAGCTTGACTAGCAGGATAATGTTACAAAATTATATTATATGCTCATTTAGAAATAACCATTTACAATTTGAGATCAAAATTAGAGTCGTTGCTCGATTTTGGAAAATGAAACTATTTTAATTACTTTAATGCGCTTGCTCCCAATTATCTCCAACCCCTATATCCACAATTAGTGGCACACTAATTTCTACCGCTTCTCGCATTAGCTTTTCGATGACGTTTTTGTATTCATCTAATTTTTCTTCTTTAACTTCAAAAACCAATTCATCATGCACTTGCATGACCATAGCACAATCCGGCTTTTCTTCTTTAATCCAGTTATGAATTTCAATCATTGCAATTTTGATAATGTCTGCTGCGCTACCTTGCATTGGCGCATTAATAGCTGTCCTTTCCGCGGCTTGTCTGCGCATACCGTTAGAAGCATTGATTTCCGGCAAATACAATCGTCTTCCAAATAGAGTTTCTACATACCCTAAGTCTTTCGCTTTTTCTTTTGTTGATTCCATATAAGTACCCACATCGGGATACCTCGCAAAATAAGTGTCAATATAATGTGCTGCCTCGTCATTACTTATATTTAACTGCTTAGCTAAACCAAATCGTGACATGCCATAAATCAATCCAAAATTTACTGCTTTTGCGTGACGTCTTTGTTCTGCAGTTACTTTATCTAATGACGTATCAAATACTTCGGCAGCTGTCGCACTATGAACATCTAAACCTTCCGAAAATGCTTTTAGCAAGCCACTGTCTTGTGATAGATGTGCCATTATTCTGAGCTCTATTTGAGAGTAATCGGCGGCCAGTATTTTATATCCTTCTGGGGCAATAAATGCTTCTCTAATGCTTCTGCCCTCTGGCGTTTTAACCGGAATATTTTGAAGGTTGGGATCGCTTGAACTTAACCTTCCTGTAGCGGCAACCGCTTGATGATAGGAGGTATGAACTCTGCCAGAGCGTTCTTGAACGGCTAAAGGTAATTTATCTGTATAAGTCGATTTAAGTTTTGTTAAACCACGATATTCCATAATAACTTTTGGTAAGGGGTAATCTAGAGCTAACTGCACTAAAACTTCTTCTGCTGTTGATGGTTGCTTTTTAGGTGTCTTTTTTAGAATCGGTAATCCCATTTTTTCAAATAGAATTTCTTGCAGTTGTTTTGGTGAACCTAAGTTAAAAGGTTGCCCTGCCAACTCATAGGCTTTGTTTTCTAACTCTAAAATACGTAAACCAAAATCATGGCTTTTCTTTTGCAAAAAATTAGAATCTATCAAAACACCTTTATGTTCAATGCTTGATAAAACTTCGATCAAAGGAATTTCTATATCTTTAAAAATACCTTGAGGGCCTTCTTGTTTTTCGAGATCAGGCCACAACTCTTGGTGTAATTGCAAAGTCACGTCGGCGTCCTCTGCGGCATAGATAGCAGCTACATCTAAATCAATTTGATCAAAGGTAAGTTGCTTTTTTCCTTTCCCGGCTATGGCTTCAAAACTTATACATTCGTGATCTAAATATTTTTTAGCTAGCGAATTCATATCATGTCGATTACCCACGCTATTTGAAACGTATGATTCAAGCATGGTGTCAAACATCACACCTTGTAAATCAATACCAACCCCTCTAAAAATACTTTGATCATATTTAATATTTTGTCCAATTTTACCTATGTTAGGATTTTCTAAAATTGGCTTAAGCCGCGCTAAAGCCCATTCTTGATCTAACTGTTTAGGTGCTCCAGGGTAATTATGAATAAAAGGTAAATAAGCGGACACGCCAGGCTCCGTTGCAAATGAAATTCCCACTAAATCGGCAGCAATAATATTTAAGCCAGTCGTTTCTGTATCTAACGCAAATAGTTTGCTTTCTGACAGGCGTTTTACCCAGTCACTGAATTGTTCCTTGGTTAATATAGTTTCATAGTGACTGCTATCTACATTGGATAGAGTTGCTTCTTGTTGCGGTATATCTGAATCTGCATTTTGCTCGCTACTCGTTTGGAATTGACTATTTGAAGAAGCATTCGCTGATGGTAAGGCTGGCAAACCTGCTTTTAAATTCTTTAACCAAGTTCTAAATTCAAATTCCTCATAATATACTTCTAGCAAACCTCTATCGGGCTCTTGCATAACCAATTCATCAATTTTAAAAGGTAATTCAACATTTAAAACAATAGTGGCAAGCTCGTATGAAAGTCTGGCATCAGCTTCGTTCGCTTTCATTTTATCGCCTAGTTTTTTCGCTCCTCTTATTGGTAGCTCGGAAATTTTGTCTAAGTTTTTGTATATATCATCGATGCTGCCAATTCCTTGCAATAATCCTATTGCCGTTTTTTGCCCTACTCCCGCAACACCGGGAATATTATCAACCTTGTCACCCATCAAACCCAAAAAGTCGATAATTAATTCAGGAGGAATTCCAAATTTTTCTTTCACTCCTTCCACATCCAAAAATTGACCAGTCATGGTATTTATTAAACTGACATGTTCGTTAACAAGTTGCGCCATATCTTTGTCACCGGTAGAAATAATAACTTCCTGACCTTGTTTAGTCGCCATATCAGAAATTGTCCCAATCACGTCATCAGCCTCTACCCCGTCAATCGCATACAAGGGAAAACCTAGTGCTTTGATGATATTGTGTACCGGTGCAATTTGGCTGCGTAAATCATCTGGCATAGGAGGTCTATTTGCTTTGTACTCTGGATAGATATCATTTCGAAATGTTTTACCTTTTGCATCAAAAATAACAGCTATTCTCTGGCTATCATATTGTTTGCATAAGCTTTTCATCATATTAATGACGCCATAGATAGCGCCAGTTGGCTGCCCCGCTGAATTGCTAAATCCAGTTTGAGACATTGAGTGATAAGCCCTAAAGAGATAGGAAGAACCGTCTACTAGAATTAATGGCTGTTTTTGCATTTTCTGTCCCGTTTAATTTCTCAATTTAATTGAGATCTAATTTTTATTAGGTAAAGCCCTTTAGCCAGGCGGTTTCGTTTAATTGCTTGACGATATATAACGCACTAATTTATATTCTAACTGATGACTTGCCAATCCTCCTAGCGTGCGTTTAAATTTAGTCCGCTAACTTGAGGGGTTGAAATTAAGGTTCAACAAAAAGAGTAATTGCAGTTAAAA
>JBMYPE010000119.1:0-5899 GCA_049600015.1 Kangiellaceae bacterium | reverse complement strand
CTGCTAAAATTGGTGACACATTTATTAATGGTTTGATCGAAGCGCTTCCCGGTTTGCAAGAGCATGGTTGTTCTTATGGTGTCGATGGCGGATTCATACGTCGCCTAAGAGAAGATGGTGGCACATGGATGGGGCACATTCTTGAGCATACCATTATAGAACTCCAAAACATTGCTGGCTCCGACGTCACCTTTGGCAAAACGCGCTCGATTGAAGGGCAACCCGGTTGTTACAACATGGTGTTTGAATACAAACAGCGGGACGTTGGTTTAGAGTCAGTCAGAATCGCTCGCGGTTTATTGTTTAGTTTAATGCCGAGTGAATTACAAAATCAGTTATCAGAATTTATAGAAGATGACTTTGATTTTGATGACGAAAAAACCACATTCATCCGCTTTGCTCAGCGTAAAGAATTAGGTCCATCTACTGGCTCGATTGTAAAAGCCGCTATCGAAAGAGGAATTCCTTGGTTACGCTTAAATGAATACTCCTTAGTGCAGTTTGGTCACGGAAAATTCCAACAACGAATACAAGCAACAATCACATCAAAAACCGGACATATTGCGGTTGAAGTTTCTTGCGATAAAGAAGATACGCACAATCTATTACATGATCTGGGTTTACCTTTACCGCATCAAGAATTAGTTTATTCAGAAAGACAAGCCGTTAGAATGGCACGAAGGATTGGTTATCCGGTAGTTGTAAAACCACTGGATGCAAATCACGGTAGAGGGATCACCATTGATATCAATCAAGACAATGAAGTCGAATCAGCTTTTCAGTTTGCTCGAGAAAAAGGAAATTCAAAAGGCATTTTAATTGAATCTATGGTCAAAGGCTTTGATCATAGAATGTTAGTGGTGAATGGTGAACTAGTTGCAGTCGCTAAACGAGTGCCTGGTCATGTCATAGGAGATAACAAACACACTATCGCGGAACTAGTGGATATTGTGAATCAAGATCCAAGACGAGGTGTCGGACATGAAAAAGTCCTGACCCAACTAGAGTTAGATAGACAAGCCAATCTTTTGATAGAACAAGCGGGATACACCGCAGAAACTGTTTTACCAAAAGATGAAATATTTTATCTACGATCCACCGCTAATCTATCCACTGGCGGCACTGCAATTGATTTAACTGACGAAGTCCATCCTGATAATCGCGCTATGGCCGTTCGTGCAGTGATGGCAGTTGGGTTAGATGTTGGCGGCGTCGATTTTCTAATTGAAGACATCAGCCAATCTTACAAAGAAATTGGTGGCGCGATAGTTGAAGTAAACGCGGCACCTGGATTTAGGATGCACGTAGCTCCATCAGAAGGAAAACCTCGCGATGTTGCAGGAAAAGTAATGGATATGCTCTTTCCATCAGGAACTCCAAGTCGCATACCCATTGCTGCGATCACCGGAACAAATGGTAAAACAACCACCGCAAGAATGCTTTCTCACATTTTAAAAACAGCCGGACATATTGTAGGCAACACAGCAACAGAAGGTGTTTACATAGATGGTCATTTAACGGTTAAAGGTGATATGACCGGCCCAAAAGCAGCTCATATTGTGTTGCGCGATCCCACTGTTGATGTCGCAGTATTAGAAACCGCGCGAGGCGGAATTGTTCGAGCTGGCCTAGGCTACGAATCAACTAATGTTTCAGCTTGTCTTAATATTTCTTCTGATCATTTAGGATTACGAGGCGTCAACACTTTAGAACAATTAGCTGAAGCCAAAAGAGTCGTCGTCGAAGTTGCGCAAGATGTTGCCGTACTAAACGCTGATGATCACCTTTGCTTGCAGATGGCTGACTATACAAAAGCAAAGCGCCTTTGTTATGTCACCATGAACCCTCGTCATGCATTAGTTAAAGAACATATCCGTCAGGGCGGAATGGCACTTGTACTAGAGCAAGGTATTAATGGTGACATGATTACCATTTATGACAATGGCACACACACACCACTCCTTTGGACCCACCTTATTCCTGCCACTATTGAAGGTAAAGCCATTCATAATGTACAAAACGCAATGTTTGCGGCGGCTATTTCATACTCGATGGATAAAGAACTTGATCAAATTCGCCACGGCTTAAGAACTTTTGATTCAACCTTCTTCCAAGCACCAGGTCGAATGAATCAATACGACGAACATCCATTTAAAGTCATTCTCGACTATGGCCATAACCCAGCGGCTATTAAAGTCGTGTGTCAAACTATCGATCGATTTGATGTAAATGGAAGTAAAATTTGTGTACTCGCAGCACCTGGCGACCGAAGAGATGAAGATATCAATGACATAGCATCTGAAGCGGCTGGTCACTTTGATCATTACATAGTCAAAGCAGATGATAACCGTCGCGGCAGAGATGACAGAGAGGTGCCATTAATGCTTCAAAAACAGCTAGTCGCCTCTGGTGTATCAGAAGATCGAATTCAATTGGTTCCAGACGAAACACAAGCTGTAGACACTGCTCTCTCTATGGCTCAAGAAGGCGATTTATTACTTGTCTTTGGTGACAATATCACACGCTGTTGGAAACAAATCATTCACTTTAATAAGGCAAATCAAAAATCATCTAAATCAGAAACGGTGGCAATTCATAGCAATTCCAACGTTATTTTGGATGAAGATGAAAAAACTTACTTAGCATCCGCAGATATCATAAAGGATGAAAAAGGAGTTCGATTAGCGAGAGCCGAAGAAAATGACTAGTTCAGAATCACCATCTAGTTCTAGCGAAAATGCTAGATCAAGTTCCGACATTGATCAAAATATAAAATTAGTGCTAGAAGATTCTAGGCGATTAACTGGCCCTAATTTTTTTGGTGCTTTTACCGGTGCAATTGTTGATGTTGAAGTTAAAAATTCTGATATTAACCATGTGATTTCGATTTGGCAAAAACATATTCGAGTTCTTCTAAACGCAATTGGTTGGGAAAATGAAAAATCAATTTCCAGAAAGTATAAAGATGGAGCAAGTTTGGTAATTTCAGCTCCTATAGATGTACTTTATGCCGCCACAGAAGTCAACGAAGCCGCCTGGCAATTAACTGTGGACGAAATCAAAGAAGCTACTACCACTGACATGGAAAAAACTGTGGGTCAATTGATTACAGAAATAAACAAGGAATCAAATCCAAGGCTATTAGCAATACATGAAGCCGCCCTTCAACATGATGTTGTTTTCCTTAGCGATGATGATGAAGTTTCACTCGGTTACGGTGCCAGTTGCCAAACATATCCAATCGATGCTATTCCTGTGGTAGAAGATATTCAATGGGATTCAATTAAAGATATACCTGTTGCCTTGGTCACAGGTACAAATGGTAAATCAACGACAGTGCGACTAGCGAGTGCGGTTGCAGCAGCAGCGGGTAAACGATGCGGAATTACTTCGACGGATTACATTAGAGTCGGCGATAAAATTTTGGACAAAGGTGACTACTCTGGTCCCGGAGGTGCTCGCACATTATTAAGACACTCAGACACAGAAATTGCATTTTTGGAAGTCGCGCGTGGTGGCATGTTGCGTCGAGGAGTCGGCATCAACCGAGCAAAAGCGGCTTTAATTACTAACGTTTCGGAAGATCATTTAGGTGAGTATGGCATTAATAATTTAAATGACATGGTAGAAGCAAAGTTTATTGTTCGACAAGCCATTAATGAAAATCAAGATTTAATTTTAAATGCTGATGATGCGGGATGTGTGAAATTTGCCAGTCGTTTAAACAATAACATTGTATGGTTTTCTTGGTTTAAAACAAATCCAATCATTCAAACACAAATTGCTGATAAAAAATCAGCTTGTTATGTCGAGAATGATATTATTTATTATTCAAATAATGGGGTTGAACGGGAAATAATTCCGGTTAAGAGTATTCCAATTACATTGGACGGAGCCGCCAAACACAATGTTCATAATGCGTTAGGGGTTGTTGCATTAAGTTTTTCTCTTGGACTGAGTATTAAAGATATTCAAACAGGTTTACGCAAATTTACAAGTACACCGGAAGATAACCCAGGTAGAGGAAACGTTTTTGAGATAAATAACTTTAAAGTCATTTTAGATTTCGCCCACAATGAACAGGGGCTAAGCCGAATGGCTGAAACCGTTCGCAACATGCCTGCTATGAGAAGACTAGTTTTAATTTGCCAAGCTGGAGACAGAAGCAATGATCTTATCAAAGGATTAGTTAAATCCGCTTTAAAAGCAAATCCAGACGTCTTGCTAATATGTGAACTAGAAAATCATTTGAGAGGAAGAGAATTAGGCGAAGTACCTAAAATCATGCATGAACAAGCTTTAAATCTTGGCATGAAAAATGAGCAGCTATTACATGCAAAAGACACCATCGAAGGAACTAAGAAAGCATTAAGTTGGGCAAAAGAAAATGATATTCTATTGTTGTTAGCATTGGATAATCGAGATGAAGTGATTCAATTGTTAAATAAAACTTAAAAGACAATCGACCGAGGAAAAATTCAATCTCAGAGTTACGATGTGTAAATTTACTATTTATTGCTTGGCTTTAGTTCTTTGTGGTTGCTACTCACAACGACCAACCACAGTGCCTATCACAAATATAAAATACGCATCAGCAACAAATCAAACTGCACACCTAGTGATTTTTTTAATCGGAATCGGAGACAATATTTCCGCATTCGAGCGCGCAGGATTCTTTAAGCGAAAGGCCAAATTCAAATTTGACTCTATCGTTGTAGATTCTCACTTTGGGTTTTATAAAAACCATAGCATTTCGACAAGAATCTTTGAGGATATTTTAAAATCAAGTCGAAGTAAATATAAAAAAATTACGTTACTTGGAATTTCACTGGGAGGTTATGGTGCAATAAAAACGGCATCAGATTACCCTACCTATGTGGATAACATCATCTTAGTTGCTCCCTTTTTAGGCAGCCAAGGTATTGCTAAAATGCAAGCGCGGCATCAGTCTTATGAAACTTGGCGACCCACTGAAAATACTGAATTGGGTTATTTTGAAGACTCTTGGAATCTTTTATACAAGTTATTAAAAATAGAAAAGATACCGCTAACCCTAGCCTATGGAAAAGAAGATAAGTTTGCAATGCAATCGAATCAATTAGCAAAGTATCTCAATCAGGAAAATGTAGTTAAAGTAAAAGGAAAGCACAACTGGCAAACTTGGCTTAAAATTTGGACTAAACTGCTAACCCTAAAAATTGTCTAATCTCATTTTTAGGGTTAGGAAGAACGCTAATAATTCGAAATTATTGCTTAACAAAATCCGCTTTTAATGCGACCCCGGCCATAACATTTCCAGCACCGCACTCATATTGCTCTGTGCTAGAAAAAGTTGCGTGCTTATAATTACTTCTAATGTTAACGATAGCATTCGCGCCAAGACTTTTCGCTTTTTGTTGAAAAGCTTTAATTGCTCCTAACATTGCCCAATCGCAAGCTTCCTTATCTGACTTCATGAATGCATTTGTTTTTTTATTGGTGGTAATTTCACCATAGGTTGTCTTAGCTTTTTTATTGGATTTCTTTCCCCATAAAAACTTAACGCTTCCGTCTATCATGCCTTCAGACTTTGCTCTTTCCATAACTTCAGCGATTGGAAATTTAACTCTGTCATCTCTAGCTTGTAGATTAAATGACATCAATATTAAAACTAATGCCGCAAAAATTTGTAATTTCATCATGTATTTCCTCTATCTTGTACTATTTAAAATATCGTTATGTCAAATACTGTCGGCAACTTTAGATTCAAAAGTCTCAAATTGACAGGTTAAAGAATACCAATCTTTTAAAGTAGAATCTATATAGTTGTTGTTTTGCCGCCGAAAGCGAGTAAATTTATAACCAAATTGCGAATTAAATCCATAATTCTCTGTAACCGCTAAATTAGTTATAATGCTAA